>CAYHBF010000020.1:0-1581 GCA_964354835.1 uncultured Candidatus Saccharibacteria bacterium | reverse complement strand
CACGGGCTTCGAGCTTCCAACCATCAAACGATCCAAAAACCGGCCCATCACTTTCCCATTCACTCCGCCTTTTTCGATCATGAACCGTATTCGGCCTCGACGATTTACCACGCTGAGCAGATTCAACCGGTGCCGCGCACCCGTGCTACGCACCACGGGCGTCTTCCCCTTAGCTCCCCAAGTTGTTCCCGCATGATAATCGCTTCGCAACCCCGATTCATCTGCAAACCAGATTTCTGCTCCCAGTCGTTTGGCTTCCTTAGCAATCGAAGGATATTCCTCCTCGACCCACTGCCGTACCCGCTCAGGATCTTGCTGGTAGGCTCGCCACAAAGGTCTCTGGGGAGTGATTCCCAACTGTGCCAGCAGACGTCCCACCGAATTGGCGCTGAGCCGAATCCCATACCGTTGATAGATCAAAGTTGCGATCGCATTGCGTGTCCACAAGGCAAAGGGAAACTTATATTGTCGTGGGTCAGTTCCAACTACAATGCGATAGACCCGCTTGATCATGTTGCCTTTCAGTTTGCGCGGGCGGCCCCCTCGTTTACGAGCGTCCAGAGCATCCCAGCCGCCGGCACGATACATGGCTAGCCAGTTATAGATACAAGCGCGGGCAAACCCCATGGCACGCATAACAAGTTCCGGGCTCTCACCGCTCTGCACCCGAGCCACCGCTCGTTTTCGAAGTTCGGTCAATACTTCATGCTTCAGCTTCCGGCCGTCCATCGGTTTCTTTTCCATGGCCGGTATTATGCATGATCTGGTTACGAATGTCTATACTATTTCGGACTGATTAGTAACTCACAAAAATTTACTAAGGTTGTCATTCGAAATCCCAAAGCTGCAGGAAGGCTTCTTCCTTGGGTGCACTGCGTTACATATCGCCTCCGTTCTCATTCACTCACTGGGGAGCCTTAGAACTCTGCCCTTCGGATCGGTTACTCCCTGTGAAACAAAGGCTTCTGGGCGAAGAGTTATGGAAAGATAGCTATTATGCTGACACGGTCGGCGAGTGTGGTATTCGCAGCACATTAGAGCAGTGCCTCCCAGTGTAAGTGTAACCAAAAACAGAACTCAAGCAGTTAAGATTATTTTGATTGCCACCCTGCAGCTTGTTACGAGGTGGTTCATTCTCCTTCTTTGATAACACCTGGCTGGAGTCGACGTTCTGACCAGATACATTTAAAAGGCGGCGGATAGCCGTAGTGTTTTTCGTAAAGCTTTTGAAAACGCCCCTCATACCACAGTTCCTGTAGGATCCAATTCAGTTGGTTACGCCATTTAGAGTCGTCCTGACGAACTAAAAAGGCGTTTGGGTCTTCAAAAATTGATTCTCCCACCTCCAGCCTGCCCGTGTATCTCTTTACATACTGCTCAGCAGTAAACTTGTCCTCCAAGACTGCGTCCACCTTATTGTTGAGAAGCGCAAGCATACAGTCTGTATATGATGGGAAGATGACAAAATCGGCATTCGGAACAAGGTTCTTGAAAATGGGTATGGCGTAGTTCCCCTGTGGCGCTGACACCTTTTTGGGGGGCCCATAATTCTTGTATTCTTTGCTTTCACCTTTGCGAACC
>CAYHBF010000019.1:0-2028 GCA_964354835.1 uncultured Candidatus Saccharibacteria bacterium | reverse complement strand
CTGACGCATATAAAAATTGGTACGATCTTTCAGACAGCGATGTCCTTGAAATTCTTAAGAAGATATAAGAAACGATTTTTCTGACAAATATGCTCCATTAGAAATTTTCTATTCTTCCAAGAGGAAGGACTAAATGTGCTGTCCGCGTTTTTTAATCCATATCTTGTATGATTCTAGCAGGCCGATTGGCAAGAGACCCATTGTGAAGGCGATAATCCAGTCGATAAACGTGAGCCGTATAATCTCTAGGTTAATGGCTAGGAACGAGTTTTGAAGGATCAGCTGAATTTCTGGAACATACATGAGAATAAGGTGTGCTAATGGGACCAACATTATAAATGGCCAGATTATCCAGTAATTGTCTTCCCTTAGTATTTTGAAAAGTGGCTTGTTGATCCGTCTTAGAGAAATTACTAGAGTACATTCTGCTATGAACGCGGTAGTATGCAGCATTGTGCGGGCTTTAGCCTGAGCCCAGCTGACCGGACTCATTGTGTTATTTGGATCAAATAAGGGCGCATATCCCATTTTGTTCTCTTCGAAGAGTGGGATGATGCTATTCAATGTCCCAAAGTAGGCCAGATAGAACATTAGAGACAGAGATACGGAGAATAGGACTAAGACAGTCACTAAACGTCTGTTGAATATTCCCTCATCGTCTCTTGGCTTCTCCTTCATGACATCTCTGCTCAGACGGTCGACAATGAGCGTGAAAGGAGGGATAGAATGTGCTGTCATGAAAATGTAAATCTGTTGCCAACCATTCAGCAGGAAAAAGCTGGGTATGAGTGAGGAGCCAAAGTATGCTAGAGCTTCTGCAAGGTTTACGGCAACATAGAAGAAGATTATGGACCTAATCTTCTGGAAAAGACCTCTACCCTCACGGATTCCTACGACGATTGAGTTGAAAGAGTCGTCGGTAACCACCATGTCCGCAGCATCCTTCGCAACATCTGTTCCCGTAATACCCATGGAAATTCCAACGTCAGCTTCTGAGATTGCCAAAATATCGTTGACGCCGTCGCCGGTCATGGCTACTACACGGTTCTGCTTCTGATGGCGGTTCACGATGAGCCCCTTATGTTCAGGAGACACCCTAGCGAAAACAGAAGTGCGATCAAACTCTTCATCAGAGAGGGAGCTTATTTGAGATCCTTCAACTGACAGATTTTCTCCATTGACTATACCAACCTGCTCCGCAATACTTCTAGCAGTCTGCAGACTGTCTCCTGTGACCATGATCGACCTTATACCAGCATCCTTAGCTTCAAAAACAGATTCGCGAACTCCCTCTCGTGGTGGGTCCATTATTGCGACGAAGCCCAAGTAGGTGAGATCTTTTTCGAAGTAGTCTCTCTGCTTATCATTCGCTATTGGTAACTCGCTGAAGTTCTTGTAGGCGAATGAGATTATCCTATATCCAGATGAAGCGAAATGTTCAACCTTATCCAATATACTGGATTTTGCTCTTTCATCCAAGAAGCTAACCTGTCTATCTTCTGTTATTACACAAGAGCTACAGAGTTGAAGAATGACTTCTGTGGCACCTTTAGTAAAAGTAACAAATCTATCTTCTTGACCTTGTTTGCAGACTTTACTTGTACGTTTTAGTTTGGAATCAAACGTGTAGGTCTGAATATCTTGAAAATGTGACTTGTAAAGTTTTTCATCTAATTTCGACTTGTTGAATAAAACAAGCATTGATGCGTCAGTAGCGTCGCCTAATACCTTGTAAACCTTCTTTTCCAGATGTTTACCTTTTGTTTTCACCTGTTCTTCGCTGACCGCGCTATCGTTATTCAGCATGCCTGACAAGATAAGATATTCAAGAACAGTTCCAGTTTCTATTACAACTGAGTTTCCAGTCAAAACTTCAGGTCCTCCCTTTAGGAGATTTTCAAGATTTTCCTTTGAATTGGCTACAATAATCCTGCCTTCTGACTCATAACCAACACCTGTAACACCATATAACAGATGTGATTTGATGGTTGGGAAGTGAACCCATTTAACAGCCATCTCATTTTTTGT
>CAYHBF010000018.1:0-12147 GCA_964354835.1 uncultured Candidatus Saccharibacteria bacterium | reverse complement strand
TTTTTTGGTAGAATAAATAAATATTTATGCCACTTAAAGGATTAAGTGAAAAAGAGGTTCTGGAGACAAGAAAGAAATTTGGTGAAAATCTAATTCCGTTAAAAGAAAAGGCCAATCGGCTTTTTATTTTATTTTCCCAATTTAAAAGCCCCTTAATTTATATTTTAATTATAATTAGTTTTATTTCTCTCTTTTTTAAGGAATATTTTGATGTGATTTTAATTTGGGCCGTGATAATACTTAATACTGTAATGGGATTTTTTCAGGAATATCACGCCGAAAAAACCTTGATCGCCTTAAGTAAGATTTTGAAACCGAAAACCCGGGTAATTAGAGAAGGTTTAAAAAAAGAGGTTGAAGTGAAAGAATTGGTGCCGGGAGATTTGGTTGTTTTGGGTTCTGGAGACAGAATTCCAGCCGATGGCAAGTTAATTGAAGGAGTAAATTTATTAGTAAATGAAGCGATTTTAACCGGTGAAGAAGAAGCTGTAGGTAAGACAGTTAAGGCAGGAAGTAACCTTGTTTTTATGGGCACGAATGTTATTGGTGGTAGGGGAATAATGGAGGTTTTAAATACCGGGAGAGAGACACAAATAGGAAAAATTGGACAAAGTGTAGCTGAAATTAAAGAAAAGAGAACGCCAATTCAAATAAAATTAGAAGGGTTCTCTAAAAATTTGGGTCAAATTATTTTAATAGTTTGTTTATTTATTTTTTTAGTAGGACTGTTTCACCAGAGAGATATTTGGGAGATGTTTAGGTTCTCCATTATTTTAGTAATTGCGGCTATACCCGAAGGTTTGCCAATAGCTATTACGGTCATTTTGGCCTTGGGAATGAGAAGAATATTAAAAAGAAAAGGATTAGTTAAAAGATTAATTTCAGTTGAAACCCTTGGCTCAACATCTGTTATTTGTACAGATAAAACCGGCACCTTGACTGAAGGAGTTATGCAGGTTATCAGGGCTGATTTTTCAGATAAAAAGAAAGCATTAACAGCGCTAATCTTAGCTAATGACCAAAGAACAAATTTAGAAGTTGCCATTTGGAATTACATAAAGAAAGAAGGGGAATTTAATCCTCAGGAGTTTTTTGACTCATTGGAACGGGTTTATGAAGAACCATTTGACAGCGAAAGAAAATACATGATGACTATAAATAAAATTGAAGGAAGTGAAACCGCATTTATCTTAGGAGCACCAGAAATTATTTTATCATTTTGCAACGACACAACAGAAGAAAAAAATAATATTTTGACGAAAATTGAAAAATGGGCAGATGAAGGATTGAGAATTTTAGGTATTGCCTCTAAGGGAAAAGGAGATCTCAAAGAAAAAAAAGAATTTTTTTGGCTTGGTTTAGTTGGCATAGAAGACCCTATCAGAAAAGAAGTTAAAGACGCAATTTCGTCTGCCAAAGAAGCTGGAATAAAGGTTAAAATAGTAACCGGGGATTATCGAAAAACGGCTGAAAGGGTAGCAATCAATTTGGGCTTTCAATTAGGGTCGGAAAATGTTTTAGAAGGTCAGGACTTAGAAATTATTTCTGGAGAGGAATTAAATAATAAAATAGACGGAATTTCATTGTTTACCAGGGTTACCCCCCATCAAAAACAGAAAATAGTTAAAGCGCTTCAAGAAAAAGGAGAAATAGTAGCAATGACCGGCGACGGTGTCAACGATGCTCCAGCTCTAAAAAGGGCTGATATCGGAGTTGTGGTTGGAAACGCTTCTGACGTCGCCAAAGAGGCCGGAGATTTGATTTTACTTGACAGTAATTTTAAAACAATCGTTGCCGCCATAGAAGAAGGACGGTTAATTTTCTCAAACATCAAAAAAGTTGTTACTTACGTTCTTTCCAATTCTTTTGTGGAGATTTTTTTAATCTTTGGTTCAATGCTTTTAAATTTACCTTATCCCCTTACTGTGGTTCAGATTTTATGGCTTCACCTTATTTGCGACGGCCCGCCTGACATTGTATTGGGTTTTGAGCCGAAAGAAAAAGATATTATGAAAGAAAAACCTGCAAATCTTCAAAAAGAAAGTATTTTACCCGGCTCAATGAGATTTTTAATTTTCTCCATCAGTTCAATTATAAGCCTTTTGTGTTTGTTTTTATTCTGGTATTTATTAAAAAGAGATGTTGATTTGACTTTAGCAAGGACTATTATTTTTTCCACCGTCGCTATTGTTGACCTTATTTATATTTTCTCTTTCAAAAATTTGAAACGGTCTATTTTCAGAACCGAAAAATTCTTTCAAAATAAATTTTTATTTTTTGGTGTAGTTTATGGATTTCTGCTCACCTTTGCGGCAGTTTATTTACCCGCCCTGAACCGAATTTTAGGAACAACTTCCCTTAAGCCATTTTATTGGTTATTAGTTCTAGGTGTGGCCTTGATTGCTACTTTTTGGACCGAGGTGGTCAAATTTATTTTCAATCCCAAAAATATAATTAATAATAATTATAAAAAAAGATATGTTTAAGAATTTCATTTATCCAATATCCGTTCTCTCTGGCACAATTATCGGCGTAGGCATCTTTTCTTTGCCTTATATAACTTCAAAAGTTGGCTTTTGGATAATGGCAGGCTTCTTTTTGCTTTTGGGAGCTCTGGTTATCTTAGTTCATTTATTTTTTGGTGAGTTAGCCATAAAAACCCCGGACTATAAAAGATTGCCCGGTTTTGCCAAATTTCACCTGGGAAACTGGGGCGAAAAAGTGGCCTATATTACAACAATTGTAGGAGTTTTCGGAGCAATTTTAGCCTATTTAATCGTTGGGGGAGAATTTTTAGCTAATCTCTTTATGCCTATTTTTGGCGGAAATTCAGTTTTGTGGACCATTCTTTATTTTGCCGTAGGAGCAATTCTAATTTTATTTGGAATTAAAGCTATCTGTAAAGTGGAATTTTGGGGATTAATTTTATTTTTTGTAATTTTGTTTACCATATTTTTGAAAAGTTTTCCCCAGATAAAACTGGCTAATCTTTTTCCTTCACCTGATTTTAGTCAGCTATTTTTGCCTTATGGCACTGTTTTATTTTCTTTATGGGCAGGGGATTTAATTCCGGAAGCTGAAGAGATGATAGGGGATAAAAAAGAATTACTAAAAAAGATAATTCCCATTTCAATCTTAATCCCGATTTTTGTCTATCTTTTCTTTATTTATTTAATTTTGGGCATTACCGGAAGCCAGACAACCGAATCAGCCCTAATTGGTTTACGAAATTTTTTAGGTCCCAGTCTTTTTAGTTTACGTCTTTTTTTCGGTGTCTTAGCTACCTTTACCTCTTTTATTTCTCTGGGTCTGACCTTAAGAAAGGTTTTCTGGTATGATTTAAAAATAGAAAAAAATTTGGCCTGGGCGATTACCTGTTTTGTGCCTTTGATTCTTTTTTTAATCGGCATTAAAGATTTTATTCCAATAATTTCTTTTATTGGAGGAGTAATGCTCGGAATTGATGGAATTTTAATTTTATTAATGTATCAAAAAATTAAACAAAGAAAACTTTTAGTTTATCCTTTACTTTTAATCTTTTTAATAGGTATTATCTATGAAATAGTATATTTTATAAAATAATAAATATGCTTTGGTTTTATATTTCAATATTTGTTGGTTCTTGCCTGCTCTTAATGTTTTCTGGTAAATGGCTGGTTGAAGCAATATCACGAATTGGCCGTTTCTTGGAACTAAAAGAATTTGTTTTGGCATTTTTTGTAATAGCTTTCGGCACTACTATACCCAATTTAATAATTGGGATAATATCTGCTTTAAACAAAATACCGGAGCTTTCTTTCGGAGACGTCGTGGGGTCTAATATTTTTGACCTTTCCCTTGTTGTTGGTTTGGCCGCCCTAGTTTCTAGAGGCGGATTATCATCTGAAAGCAGAACAGTCCAGGGAAGCTGTATATTTACGATGTTTATAGCTCTTCTGCCATTGTTTTTAATTTTTGACGGCACACTATCCAGGACCGATGGGACCCTGCTTTTATTATGTTTTTTTATTTATACTGGGTGGCTTTTTTCAAAAAAAGACAGGTTTACTAAAGCTTACGACGACTCTACTAGACCTCCAACTCTTAAAGTGTTTACAAAGGACTCTTGCGTTGTTTTAATGGGAATAATTCTGCTTTTGGTGGGAGGACAGGGGATAGTTAAATCCGCCATCTTTTTTTATCAAGAATCCCATTTACCTCTGGGGTTGATTGGGATTTTTGTTGTTGCCATCGGAACTTGCCTACCTGAAACCTTTTTCAGCCTTCACGCCGCCAGAAAAGGCCAAGATTGGATGATATTGGGCAACCAAATGGGAAATGTGGCCATTACTTCTACTTTTATTTTAGGGATTGTTTCTTTAATTACGCCAATTAAAATTAGTGACTTTTCTCCCTTTGCTATTGCCAGAATTTTCTTATTGATCGCCGTTTTGTTTTTTTTCTTTTTTATAAAGACCGGTAAAAAAATCACTAAAAAAGAGGGGCTGTTTTTAATCGGAATTTACATTGTTTTCCTGATAGTTGAAATTTTGACTAAATAATGTTAATTTATCTTAATGTCTGATTTTCTTTTGATTTTGGTGATTTTGGGATTAGGAGTTGTTATCTTTTTATTGCTAAAAAAAAATCAAAATAAAGAAGAAGGTTCTTTGGTAATACAACAGCTGAATCATATGAATCAAATTTTGGACAATAAATTGTCCGAATCGGCCAGAACTATCCAGACTCAGTTTAGCCAAAGTGCCGAAATTATCAGTAACGTTACCGAGAAGCTGACAAGACTGGACGAAACCAATAAGCAGGTTATGAACTTTGCCGATCAACTTAAGAGCCTTCAGGATATCTTAAAGAATCCTAAGCAAAGAGGGGTGCTGGGCGAGTATTATCTTGAAACCGTTTTGAAGAACGTTTTGCCGCCTGGCTCCTATCACATGCAATATTCTTTTAGGGACGGCACAATAGTTGATGCGGTGGTATCCATTGATAAAAGAATAATTCCGATTGATTCAAAATTCAGCTTAGAAAATTATAATCGTATATTGGAATCACGCGATCCTAATGAAAAAAAGAGGTACGAAAATATTTTTATTGCTGACCTTAAAAACAGAATTGATGAAACGGCAAAGTATGTTAAACCCGAGGAAAAAACAATGGATTTCGCCTTTATGTTTATTCCTTCCGAAGCCGTTTTCTACGATTTACTGATTAATAAGGTGGGTGCGGTTGTTGAAGAAACGAACAATTTGATTTATTATGCGGCTAAAAAAAAGGTTATAATTGTTTCTCCCACATCTTTTTTGGCGTACCTGCAAACTGTTCTACAAGGATTAAGAAATCAAAAAATTTCTGAACAGGCCCACGAAATAATTAAAGAAGTTGAGCGTTTGGGTAGACATTTATTTACATACAGTGAGTATATGAAAAGATTGGGAGATCATTTATCTACAACCGTCAGCAGTTACAATAAGGCCGGTAAGGAACTTGCCAAAGTTGATAAAGATGTGGTAAAAATTACAAGTGGAGAACCAAAAATAGAAATTGAAGAAGTGGAAACTCCTTTAATAGAAGATTAAACAATATGACACAATTAGCAATAATTAAAACCGGAGGCAAACAGTATATCGTAACTCCTGGCCAAAAATTAAAAATTGAAAAAATAGGTAAACCCTCCTTTGCTAAAACTACGGAGGGCAAGAAAGAAGGTCAAGAAATAATCTTTGACGAAGTTTTATTATTGGAAAAAGGTAATAAACTTGAAATAGGAACTCCTCTGGTAAAGGATGCGAAAGTTATCGGAAAAATTTTAAGACAGGGAAAGGGTAAAAAAGTAATTATTTTTAAATACAAAGCTAAAACTCGCCGTAAGAAAAAGGCCGGCCATCGCCAGCCATTCACCGAAGTAGAAATTACTAAAATAGTGACTGAGTAACTTATCTCCGGCTTTCTAAAGCCGAAGATAACGTTTCTTCGTCGGCGTATTCAAGTTCGCCACCGACTGGCAAACCTCTCCCTAAACGGGCGATTTTTTTTCCAAAAGATTTTAGCATTCTTTCTAAATATAAAATTGTGGCCTCGCCGTCGGGAGTAGGATTAAAAGCTAAAATAATCTCTTTGATTTCTTGATTATTTTTTAGCCTTGCTTCTAATTCTTTAGTTTTCAACTTCTCCATATCAGTTTTCCTGAGAGCGGAAACTGTTCCGCCTAAAATGAAATACAAACCCCTGTATTTCATTGTTTTTTCAATAGCCGTTAAATCAACTTCATTGGCAACAATACAAAGTAAGGTTTTTTCCCTAATAGGATTTGAACAAATCTGACAAAGTTCACCCTCTCCTTCAAATGGGTTGAAACAGAAAGAGCAGACTTTTACATTTTTTTTAAGGTCAGAAATCGAATTGATAATTTCATCAGCCTCTTCTTTTTTTAAACCCATCAGATAAAAAACAAAACGGGCAGCTGTTCGCGGCCCAACTGTTGGAAACTTTGAAAACAAGTTGATTAATTTTTGGATACTCGGGGAATACATAAAAATACAGGTTAAGTTTCTCCTTCTTCGGAATAGCCTTTTTCTAAATCATGAAATGTTACTCTTCTTTCGTCAAAAAATAATTCCACTTTTCCAACCGGACCATTCCGGTGCTTGGCCACGATAATCTCAGCAATGCCTTTTTTTGAACTTTCTTCCCGATAGCGGTCCTCCCGATAGATGAATAAAACCACGTCGGCATCTTGTTCAATAGTACCCGACTGTCTTAAATCAGCTAATCTCGGAATTTGGGGTGAGCGCATTTCAACTGCTCTTGATAATTGTGAAACGACTAAAAGCGGAATGTTTAATTCTCTTGCCAGAGCCTTCAAAGCCCGCGAGTTTTCCGAAACCTGTTCAACTGGACCGGCGTTGGGATTCAAGGGCTCCATTAATTGAAGGTAATCAACGACGATTAACCCTAATCCCTTCTCAGCCTGCAGCCTGCGGCACATTGCCTTCATTTGTAAAACGGTTGGAGAGGGCGCATCGTCAATGTAAATTGGCGCTTCAGATAAAATTCCCAGGGAGTTTTGGATTCTGGAAAAATCATTTTCATCGCCTTCGGCAGAAAGCCGGCCAGTTCTTAGCTTCCATAAATCAACTCCTGAAAAAGTAGCAATTAACCTATCAACTACCTGGTCCCGGGACATTTCCAACGAAAATATTCCAACTGGAATCTTTTCGTTGATTGCAATATTAGCCGCAAAATTTAAGGCCAGAGAGCTTTTCCCGAGGGACGGCCTTGAGGCCAAAATAATTAAATCAGATTTTTGGAAACCGGCCAAGATGTTGTCCAAATCGGCAAAACCGGAAGACAGACCCCTCAGGCCTCCCTGATGTTTGGATAATTTATCAATTCTTTCAAAGGCCTCTTCCAGAGTGTCTTTTACCAGAATAAATTTTTGAGTTAAGCTTTTTTGGGCAATGCTAAAAATTTTTTTCTCAGCTTCATCAAGAAGTTTTTCGGTATCCTCACTTTCGTCATAACCTAAAAGTCCGATTTCATGACTTACGTTGATTAAATCACGTAAAATTCTTTTTCGCTGAATAATTTTGGCATAATTGAAAACATGACTGGCAGTGGGGACGGAATTTATTACTTCGGTTAAAAAGCTGTTTCCGCCAACCTCCTCTAACAAATTTTTCTCTTTAAGTCTGGTAGAAACCGACAAAAGGTCAATTGGTTCCCCCTTTTCAAAAAGCTCCTGGCAGATTTGATATATTTCCCGATGAGATTTGCGGTAAAAGTCCTGGGGTCTTAAAAAATCAACCACTTTAACGATTGCATCTTTATCTATCATCAAACAGCCCAAAATCGATTGTTCAGCCTCAATTGACTGGGGAGGCAATTTTTCCGGTAATTCAAAAGTTGATGAGCTTTGCTCATTTTGACGTTGCGCTGTCGCTCGCGTATTTGGTGAGTTATCAGTCATCATTTTTGATATAGCAAAAAGATGGAAATTTGGCAAGCCCTTAAATTATTGACTGGGGTAAAAAAAATTGCTATATTAAATCAATGTTGTTAAATTCCATTTTAATTTTAATTTTGGCTTATATTATTGGCTCTTTCCCTTCGGGGTACCTGATTACTCGTTTTTCAACCGGGAAAAACATCTTAGAATTGGGCTGGAGAAAAACTTCCGGCTCCAATGTTTATCGAAACATCGGTAAATGGCAGGCGTTTGTAACCGGGTTTCTGGATATTGGAAAGGGGTATTTAGCGGTTTATTTGGCTCAGGTTTTAGGGTTTTCTCTTCAAATCCAAATTTTGTCGGGAGTGGCGGCAGTTGCCGGTCATAATTGGTCATGTTTTTTAAAATTTGCCGGCGGAAGAGGAATAGGAACCTTCTGGGGAGCAGCCGCCCTTCTTTTTCCCCAAATTTTTGTTCCTTCCTTAATCTTATTTGTAATTCTAAGTTTTACTTTAAATTCAGCAATTGCAACTATTATTTTTTTGGGAGTTATTATTTTTCTTTCAGTTTATTTTAATCAATTTACCGTCGGCGGAATTTTTACAATTATTTCCCTGCTTCCGATTTTTATCAAAAGATTAAGTCCGATTAAAGAAATTTTTCCGGTGAAAGGAAAAGGAGTAATAATCAGAAACCGTCTGATTTTTGACAATGACGAGGTGAGAGGTTGGAAAATAAAAGAGTTCCTCAAAAAATAATGAAGAAGATTATCATAGTCCACCTTACTGGCGGACCCTTAATCAGGGAGGGGAAAATTACGTTCACCGAAGGAGGTCTGGTTCATGCTTTATCGGCTTCGGTACATCTGATTGATGAATATGATGTTACAATTTTGTGTCTTAACCCACCGGGACAAAAGGGGATACGAGAAATTGATTATCGTAATGATAAAATAAAGATTGTTTGTCTGGGAAGTTCGAGGTGGGTAAAATTGGCTCAGTACGGAGACTTAACTTTCTTCAGAGAGGCCTATAAGTACATAAAAAAATCTAGTCCCGATATTCTAATCGGGAATAATCTTTTAGCCTCATTTTTAATCAGTTTTTTTCCAAACAGAACAAAAAAAATCGGAATTATTCATCATCTTTATCTTGCCTTATTTGGAGAAAAAAAATTTAACCCTCTAATTTGGCTGATAGGCCAGTGGGAAAAATTATCCCTTATTTTTTTAAAAAGACTGGATGGAATCGGAGTAATCAATCCTTTGGTCTACGAGATACTTGTAAAAAAAGGGTTTTCAAAAGAAAAGATTGTGGTTGTGGCCAACGGAGTAGATCCTCTATCTTATTCATTTTCTGACAAGAAAAATCCCAATAGTTTGATTTTTATCGGAAGATTAGCCAAACTTAAAGGAGTGGAAAAATTAATTGAAGTGGTGGCTGAGATAAAAAAGGAATTTCCTCAAATAATACTCCATATAGGCGGTGATGGTCCAAAATATCTTGAGATAAAAAATAAGATTAAGGAATTAGGGGTGGAAAATAACGTAATAATGTATGGTTATGTGGGTGAAAAAGAGAAAATTGATTTACTTAAAATCTCAGCTGTTTATTTATCCGCTTCACAACTTGAAGGATTTGGTATACCATTGATAGAAGCTATGGCTTCGGGTTGCGTTCCAGTGGTCAGTAATATCTATGCCCATCAATTTATTTTTCAAGACAGAAAAGTCGGTTATTTAATCAAAAATAATAAAGAAATGGTTGAAAAAACCATTGAATTACTAAAAAACGATCCCAAAAGATTATTATTGGCTAAAGAAGGAAGAATTTTAGTGGAGGAGAAATGGTCTTGGGAAAAAGTTGGCCAAAATTATAAAAAATTACTTAAAATATATGATAAATAATCTTTCCATATCGGACATAATTAAATTCGGCGGAAAAGGGCTATACAAATTAATAAAGAATGATATTCTGGTGGCCTCCTTTGAGGTAACCCTGTCTTGCGTCTGTCATTGCCGCCACTGCGATTTAGGCGGTATCAGGCCGGGAGAAAAACAAATGAAACCCGAAGGATATGGAAAATGGGTTAAAACTTTAAAGCCTCTCTTCGTTCAAATTTCAGGAGGTGAACCCTTATTGAGAGAAGATATTATAGACATAGTTAAGGCGCTGAAACAGTTTGGTAAGCTGCCCTACGAAATACTTGTCACCAACGGAGCCCTCTTAAACGAGAAAAAATATTTACAATTAAAGGAGGCCGGCGTTGATCAAATTTCCATTTCATTAGATTTCCCTGACCAGAGGCACGATGATTTCCGACAATACCCGGGATTATATAAACATTTAGAAGAAACCGTTCCTAAGCTGGCAAGATACGGCTTCAACGATGTCATCTTAAACACGGCTATTACTAAAGCTAATTTCAGAGAGGTTATTCCTATAGCAAAAAAAGCGATGGAGTGGGGAGTTTTGATTTCTTACAGCGCCTACACTCCTCTTAGAAACGGAAAAAGAGAATATTCTTTTGACACTAAAGAAGATGTTGAAGCTCTGCGAAAATCGATGAAAGAGTTAATTCAATTTAAAAAACAAACGCCCTGCATAATAAATCCAAAAAGCGTTTTTATGGATATAGTGAAATTTTATAAGCAGGGTGCCTACATGCCAAACTGCAAGGCAGGAATAAGATTTGTCGTCATAATGCCCGATGGAAGCCTTATACCTTGTTCAATGATGCGGCAAAAATTCTCCAATCTTAAAGATTTAAGAGAGAAATTCGCCAAAAAGAACCGCTGCGGCGGCTGCTATGTGAGTATAAGATGTATGAGCGAGAGGTCGCTTTCTAAACAAATCCAGGAATTTCCAAAATATTTTATAAAAGTTGCTAATCTCCCTCCTCAACCAAAAGTAAAAGTATAATTTAAAATCTCAACTAATTCTCTTTACTTTCGGACCTTCTTTGGTGTCTTCAATCTGATAACCTAAATATTTAATTTTTTTTCTCATCTCATCGGCTTTCTGCCAAAGGCCTTTTTTTCGGTATTTTTCTCTTTCTTTAACTAAATTAAGGGTTTCTTTTGGAATCTTCTCTTCGGACTTTTTCCAGAAGATAAAATTGAATATTTCATCAGTCTTTCTTAAAAATCCTAAAATCTCTTTAGCCTCAGTTGGGGATAATTTATTTCTCGCAATTAAAAAATTCCCTTTGTTTATTAGCTCAAAAATCACTGCTATTGCTTTTGGCGTATTAAAATCATCTTCCATCGCCTCCGAAAACACCGAAGCGTAAGCTGAGGTAGAAAAGAGGTTTACCTCTTTGACTCTTTTTCTATTTTTTAAATTTTGAATTTTTCCTATGAACTCGTCAATTCTCTCAATTTCTCTTTTTGCCTGCAAAAATAATTTCTCATTATAATCAATAGGGGAACGGTAATGGGATTTGATAATAAAAAATCTCAAAATCCTGGCAGAGTTTTCTCTTAAGAAATCTCTGATAGTAATAAAATTACCTAAAGATTTTGCCATTTTTTGCCCCTTTGCTGTTAAAAATCCAGTATGAAGCCAATATTTTACCATTGGTTTTTTACCTGATATGGCTTCCATTTGGGCAATTTCAGCTTCGTGATGGGGAAAAATTAAATCTCTGGCTCCGCCATGAATATCATATTGGGAGTCAAAATATTTTTCTGTGATAGCGGTATCTTCGATGTGCCAGCCCGGCCTGCCAGCCCCAAAGGGCGAGGGCCAAGACGGTTCTTTCGGTTTGGAAAATTTCCACAAACAAAAATCTCCTTTATTTCTTTTTTCTTTGCTTTCGTCAATTCGGGAAACCGCATCTTCGGCCTGTAAGGCCGTTCTTTTTGATAATTTTCCGTAGTCTTTGAATTTCTTAATGTCGTAATAAATACCATCTCCAATTTTATAAGCGAAACCTTTCTTCAAAAGCCGGCTGACCTGACTGATGATTTCCTGAATATAGTCGGTTGCCCGGGCATATTTTGTAATACTGTTTATCTCTAAACTTTTCATATCTTTTAAATATTCTCTTCCAAAATCTTTTGCCAGTTCTTGAGGCAAAACTTTTTTTTCTCTTGCCCGGTTTATGATTTTGTCATCAATATCAGTAATATTTTGAAGATAAAAAATCTTATATCCTGCCCGTTTGAGATATTTTACGATTACGTCAAAAACAATGTAGGTTCT
>CAYHBF010000017.1:0-2071 GCA_964354835.1 uncultured Candidatus Saccharibacteria bacterium | reverse complement strand
GTTTATTGAGTTCGCGAGAAACAATACTGGCATGACAAGTTATCCCTCCCTCGTTGGTGACAAAAGCCGACGCCCTCTTCATCAGAGGAACAAAATCAACGGAAGTCATCGTTGTAACAATGATGTCCCTGTCTTTAAACTTGTGGAAATCATGGCTTCCCAAAATTACTTTAGCAGTGCCGCGGATTATGCCCGGGTTCGCAATGGTCCCGTTAATTTTCTTTGACTCTCTGGCTTTCTCTTTGGTAGGAATAATCTTTTCTATTTCTGACCAAAATAAAGCAAGCTCCTTATCTGAAAGAAAGCGATAATTATTTTTATTTTTGAAAGGCATAACCCCCGCGAGCTTGCGCTTTGGCAAAATATTAAGAATCCCTTTATCCTTACCGAAATATAACTTTGATATTTCTTGGGGTGTTAATTTCCAACACTCTTTCCAGCTTGACAGCCCGTACTTTTCTGCAATCTCTCGCATAAGGGGACGATACGCTAAACTGGCCCGACAGAAAACGTACTTGCGATATTCGTTCAAAAAAACACCGGCTTTTAACGAATTGGCTATATTTTTAACCTTTTGGTTATTGATTTTTTTCAGAATTAACCTAGACTTTTTTATTCTTTCTTTGTGCTGAATTGAAATCTTCTGCTTTTCCTTTCGGCAATCCTCCTTCATTAAATCTTTTAATTGGTTGGCTATGTCCTTTTCCGACCAAGGATTTTCAGTAAAATTTACAGGGATGGACGAATATTTTTTTAGATATTTTTTAAGCAACCGGTAAATCTCAGCATGATTTTTTATATTCCCTGGCTTAATTTTTTGCTTTTGCAGTTTGGCGCCGATCGCTAACAGCGAAATTTGCGATTCTACCAGAGGAGTGTGTTTATCGGGATAAGTAATATCAGACACTAAAATATTTAGTTTCGGTTTAGAAATATTTTTATAAATAGCTGATAATTCGGCTTCCAGTAATTCCTGCATGTGCCGACCCAGCATCGTTGTCAAAACCAAGCCGGGCGTTAGCTCCATGTAGGCGTTGAAAAATCTCCTGAACGATTCACGACTTATCTTTTTCTCTAAATCATCGCTTGCCCTCAGAAGCCTTTTGCCAAGAACACTGTAAGTTCTCTTTAATTTATTTAATTTGGCTGGCGATAAACAAATTTTTTCCAAGCTTTTTAAGTATACACTGTTGTTTTCTTGATTGGCGAAAATAAAAAACTGATGGCCGTTTTTAACGAGTATTATGGGTTCTCTCGGGATAACGCCGAATCTTTTAGAATAATCCGCGTGAGACGCAACATCAAAACAGGTGTGGAACAAAGTTGAATTTCGAGAAACCGACAGAAACCACTTTTTTCCTAAGAATTTAATCATTTTAACAATCTCACAACCCCGTTGTTTGCGTCGACTTCGACTAACTGGCCGTCTTTTAAAACCTTAGTTGCAATTTTGGTGCCGATGATGCAAGGTTTATTCATCTCACGACTGACAATAGCCGCATGGCAAGTAATTCCGCCTTCATTCGTAACAAAGGCCGCGGCTTTTTCCATTGCCGGCACAAAATCAGGCGTGGTCATGGAAGTTACTAAGATATCTCCTTTTTTTACTTTAGACATCTCTTTTTTGTCCATTATAATAATCTTTACCGACCCAATAACCTTACCCGAGCAGGCAATCATTCCCTTGAGCCCGCCAGCGGGCATAGTCTCTTCGGTATCAACAATTTTTTGCTGTTTTTTGAATTCTTCAATATCTTTCCCCTCAAAAACAAAAAGCTCGTTTTGATAAAGTAAAGCGCCGAAGGCGCCTTGCCTTTGTTTTATTTTGGATAACAAATTATCATCGATTTTGCCCTTTTTGAAACAGCTTATTATCTCCTTAGTTGTTAAATAAATTAACTCCTCAAAAGAAATCCCTAACCTTTTGGCTATTTCTTTTAAGAACGGCCGAGCGATAAAACCCGCTCTATTAAAAACATCCGTTCTGTAAGTGCGCAAAAACACGTATTCCTTTGCGGCTTTAACCAGGGCGGTTTCTCTTGCGGAAAGCTTTAATTCTTTAATTATTTTT
>CAYHBF010000016.1:0-1856 GCA_964354835.1 uncultured Candidatus Saccharibacteria bacterium | reverse complement strand
ATCCAAAATTATCAAAATATTGCCAGAATTAACAGATTGATTTACTCTAACTTTAATTTTTTTTACCTTCCCATAGCTTTCAGAAACTATTTCATTTTCCATTTTCATTGCCATTAAGGTGGCTAATTTCTTTCCGGGACTCACCTCTTCTCCTTCTTTTACATCAATACTGGAAACAACGCCAGCAATCGGGCTTTTGATTTCCTTCTCTCCTAAGGTCTCTAATAAGACTTCTTCTCCCTTAAAAGATCGAAGGGAAAGAAGGTTTTCTCTTTCAATCGGGACTATTTCCCCGAATTCATTTTGGCTAAAAAAATAATCCTTTTCATTAATTCTCACTTTTAAAAAACCTTCCTGGATTTCTGAAATCTCAACTTGATAAACCTTGTCTCCAATTTTAATTTCTGTTTCCATTTTATTCTTCAAACAACATTTGTAATCTCTCCATTAGCTTCCACTTAGACGTCTCTGATTCTTTTAACTCATCTTTTTTAAGATTTTGATAGAGACGGGCTAAAAAAACGGCCAATTCTTTTTCGCCAATATTTTTTTCAGTTTTAATTTCTTTTGGAAGTTCTATCTTCGGGTATTTTTCTTTAAGATTTTTAATTATCCCCTCTTTTTCAACAAAAGAAGTGGAAAGTTTCCCTTCTAAAAAATTTTTATTTTCAAGTAAAACCCTAAAAAAAGGAATCAAGGTTGGCACTCCCTCAATAATGTATTCCTCGAAGGTTCTTTTTGCTCTTTCAATTACTGATTTTCTGTCTTTGGCAAAGATTACCAATTTGGAAATTAAGTTATCAAAATAAGGAAATATCTTTTGTCCCGGCTGACAAAAACTGTGAATTTCAATTCCTTTTCCGCCCGGGGGCAAATATTTAGTAATTATACCTGCTTGGGGTTGGAAATTATTTAAGGCATCTTCGGCATAAATCCGGAATTCCATTGCCCAACCAGAAAATTTAATGTCTTTTTGTTTTAAGTTGAGTGCCTCTCCACGAGCTATCCTAATCTGTTGTTCGACTAAATCAAATCCAGTGATAAGTTCAGTTACGGGGTGTTCAACCTGTAAACGTGAGTTAACCTCAAGAAAATAAAATTTTTTATCTTCGCCAACTAAGAATTCAATTGTTCCTAAGTTCTCATATTTTAAAGACTGGCCCATTCTCATCGCCAGATTACTCATTTTTTCTCTCAATTTTTTATCTAAAAATGGAGATGGGGCTTCTTCGATCAGTTTCTGATTGCGTCTTTGAACAGAACATTCCCTTTCCCCAAAATGCAAAACTTTCCCTCTGCCGTCACCTAAAATTTGAATTTCAATGTGATGAGGGTTCGGTAGGAACTTGGCAATAAAAATCTGGTCCGAACCAAAGGCATGAGCTGTCTCCCTTTTCAATGTTTGAAAAACAGCCATAAGTTTTTCTGGTTCTATTTTTTCAACTATTTCAATACCAATTCCGCCTCCACCATTAACAGCTTTCAAAATAAATGGGGTACCAATTTTTTTTGCCAACTCCAAACATTCCTTTTCATCCTGGATTGATTTATAAAATCCCGGCAATAATGGAAAACCAACGCTTTTGGCGATTTTTGTGGCCTCAATTTTATTTCCGAGCTTTCTTAAGGTATCGCCTCTTGGCCCAATAAACTTGATATTATTTTTCTGGCAGAGATCGGCAAAATTTCCATTTTCAGCCAAAAATCCATAACCAGGATGAATAGCGTCAACTTCAGCCCTCCTCCCAATTTCAATTATTTTCCCCTGATTAAGATAGCCCGTTACCCCTTCTTCTTCCAAATAATAAAATTCATCAGCCAGTTTTGTTTCTAAAAAGTCATTTTCTTGACCCCTC
>CAYHBF010000015.1:0-1581 GCA_964354835.1 uncultured Candidatus Saccharibacteria bacterium | reverse complement strand
AAGCCCTTCTTCAGAATGCACCCCCCAAAGAAAGGCTTCAAGAGAACTGTGAAAAGATCCTATAAAGACCATGGTGAGCTCGGCTATAGGGGAGAAGCCATTAACGAGCTCATTAAGAGAATGTGCTAAGCGGAGAATAGGTGAATAAAATGCCTCACGATCTAAGAAGAACGCGAAGATATCGCGGATCGAGATACTGCGGATGGGGCCAAGTAGGCCAGCACCGCAAGTCCGGCAGCCGAGGAGGAAAAGGCTTCGCCGGGGGCCACAAACACTTCTGGATCCAAACCGTAAAGTTCAACCCCAACAGATACAGACGCATCGGCTTCGTGCCACCATCATCGCTCGAGCCGCTACCAGCGACGATAAACATTGGAGAACTAGAGGAACTAGCGGTGAAGATTCTGGGTATAGAAGCCGTCAAAAAGGGGGTAGAGCTAGACCTCAAAGAAGTCGGAATAGGAAAACTACTTGGACGAGGCAGCATCTCAACTGCCTTAAAAGTCAGAGTCAAGTCCGCCTCCGCGGGTGCTAAAAGTAAACTAGAGGAAGCTGGCGGCTCTATAGTAGAGTGATAGCCTTGCGTTTCCTCGAGCTCTTCAAACCCATATCTCGGATTATACCCGAGGTCAAACCGCCAGAGCGAAAGGTGAGCTTCCAAAATAGGCTCATCTGGACCGCTCTAGCACTTTTAATCTACTTCATAATGTCGGAGATCCCCCTCTATGGTATACCCATAACATCTGGTAGTGACACATATACCGCCTACAGAGTAATCTTTGCTTCGACTAGAGGTACTCTAATGGAGCTTGGTATTGGCCCCATAGTAACCGCTGGACTGATAATTCAACTCCTCGCAGGCTCAGACATAATATCCTTCGACAGAAGCGACCCAGAAGACCGTGGGCTATTCACAACAGCAAGTAAATTTTTCTCCATAGTTATGATTATCGTTCAGGCTACGCTATACATCATCAGTGGTCAATATGGCGCAGCCACATTGGTAAAGTCTCTACTAATCTTCAGCCAACTTCTAGTCGCGGGCTTGATAATAATGCTCCTCGATGAACTCGTACAGAAAGGCTGGGGGATCGGTAGTGGAATCAGTTTATTCATTGTTGGCGGAATCACAGCTAACATTTGGTGGATGAGTTTCAGTTTCATCAACTATGATGGCCGCGCGTATGGCGCCATTGTTGCATTCTTCCAAGGAATCCTATCCGGAATGCCCGCGTTAGAGTGGTTCTACAGATCAAACGGTGCCCCAGACATGATAGGCTTCTTCACAACACTCGCCGTCTTCCTTTTCGTCATATATGTAGAAGGAATGCGCGTCGAGCTACCAATTAGCCACAGTCTGTACCGTGGATACCGTGGTAGAATGCCTATCAAACTCCTGTACGTTTCTAACATCCCTGTGATACTCGCCTACGCTCTTTTCGCAAACTTCCAAATGATAGGACAATTCGTCTGGAGCAAATGGAATGTACTTAACGACAATAATTGGTTGAATTGGCTCGGTACGTTCGAGTATTCTTCAACTGGCTCCGTATCCGCCACAGGTGGGTTAGTCTATTATAT
>CAYHBF010000014.1:0-11067 GCA_964354835.1 uncultured Candidatus Saccharibacteria bacterium | reverse complement strand
ATCCAATTTCACGGTAGGAAATGTCCTGGGCTCCCTTTTTATTTGTTCTTTTAAAGCCTCTAAATGATTCTCGTAATAATGAATATCGCCGAAGGTATGTATAAACTCCCCTGGTTTGTTTCCGGTTATCTGCGCCAGTATAAGAGTTAATAAAGCATAACTGGCTATATTAAACGGAACTCCTAAAAATACGTCTGCTGTACGCTGATAAAGTTGCAGGGATAATCTTCCGCCATTGGCATTAATCTGAAACAGATTATGGCATATTGGAAAACGACAGGACTCCTCGGGTTTCGCCATCTCATAAAGATATTCCGGATTCCAAACGCTTACCAGCGCGTTATGAGCGCTTTTATCCTTCCGCAAAGTTTCAACCATCCATTTAAGCTGGTCTATATTTCTGCCGTCTTTTGCCGGCCAGTGGCGCCACATATCTCCGTAAACGTGGGGTAAATTTCCGTTTTTTTCTGCAAATTCTTGATCTTTAGCTATTTTTTCTATAAACTCTTCCCTGGTCATTTCGGGTTCCAGCCCCGCAGTTATTTTTTCGCGGTAAATACGGTAAGGATAATCATCCCAAATATGGACATTGTTATCAACGAGATATTTAATATTTTTCTGCCCGCTGATAAACCAATAAAGTTCGTAAAGCAGACCTTTCCAATAAACTTTTTTCGTAGTCAATAATGGAAATCCTTCGGATAAATCAAAACGAAATTGCCTGCCAAACAAGCTATAGGTTTTGATGCCTGTTCCAGCATCAACTTGTTCAGCTCCTTTATCTATTAGCTCTTGTAATAAATCCAGATATTGATATTCTGGATGACGTTTTTCCATCTTGCTATTTTAACTCTTTGTTTAATTTACTCGCACGGGGAGATTTTGGTTTGGCATAAGCGTGGTCTTTTTGTTTCAAATAAGGAATTTGGGCAGGACTGGAAAGAGTCTCAAAGGTTAAAGCGCATATCCTAGTCACTCCCGCGTATAAGACGACCGGCATGGGGCCTAAATTTCCTAATTCCATTACTGCCTTTCCTCGCCAACCCGGATCAAATCTGGCTGCGGTTAGATGAACTACAACTCCGATTCTGGCCAAAGATGACCTTCCATCAAGCCGAGCGATTATATCATTACTTAAATGAAATTCTTCTTTTGTCGTAGTTAAAACAAAGGCTTTAGGTTGTAAAATAAAAGGGGCGTCATCTTTTATTTTTATTTCTTCCATTAAATTTTCAAAATCAATTTTTCTTTTAAGGTCTAAATAGGGGTAATCCGATTGTTTAAAAATTTTAAAAATATTACCTAAATGCAAATCTAAGGAACAAGGGCCTAATTGTTTTTTGAAATTTGGACTGGGCTTGATTTTAATTTTTCCTTCTTTGATATATTTTTTAATATCTTTATCAGAAAGAATCATGATGATAATATCTTTATTCTTCAATAGTTATCCCCATATTTTTGGCGGTTCCTTCAATTATTCTCATCGCCGCCTCAATATCATCGGCATTCAAATCCTGCATTTTTTTCTCAGCAATTCCTCGAAGCTGAGCTCGTGTAATTTTAGCAACTTTAGTTTTATTAGGCGTTCCGGAGCCCTTTTCAATTCCAGCTGCTTTTTTAAGAAGTTCGGAAGCCGGGGATTGCTTCAATTTAAAATCATAAGTTCTATTTTCATAAACTGTGATTTCAACCGGAACAGTAGAACCAACCCGGTTCTTTGTCGCTTCGTTAAAACTCTTACAAAATTCCATAATATTTAAACCGTGCTGGGCCAGGGCTGGACCAACGGGAGGAGCTGGAGTGGCTTGACCTCCCGGTATTTGAAGTTTTATGATGATTTTAATTTTTTTTGCCATATACGACCGAAGGGAAAACCCCGCTTATAACTTTTTAATTTGTAATGAATCTAATTCTACGGGGGTATCACGACCGAACATATTAACCAAAACTTTTATTTTGCCTCGCTCATCGTCAATTTCCGAAACTTTTCCATCAAAATCTTTGAAGGGACCGTCGGTAATTTTTACAGAGTCCCCTATCTTAACTTCAATTTTGTATTGAGGAGACTCCACTTCCATTCTATTTTTCAAGATTTCAATTTCGTCTTGCGATACTGGAACGGGCGTAGTCCCGGATCCAACAAAACCAGTAACGTTCGGCGTATTTCTAACTACATACCAAGAATCATCAGTGACAATCATTTCAACTAAAACATAACCTGGATAAATTTTTTCTTCAGTTGCTTTTCTCTTCCCATCTTTTATTTTAATCTTTTTTTCTTTAGGAACAATAACGTTAAAAATTTTATCTTCCATTCCCAAAGATTCAATCCGCTGCTTCAAGTTTTTGGCAACGGCATCTTCGTAACCGGAATAAGTGTGGATTACGTACCATTTTCTTTCTTGTGGAAGTTGTTGTTTGGGCATGCGAACAAGGTTTAGATTAATTATTGGAAGAGTTGAAAAATTTTTGAAAGATTGCATTGTCCTTTCAAAACAAAACAGCTTAACAGATCGTTAAATATAAAATCTAATGAACCTAAAAAGGCGGCCACCGCCACCGAAACACCAAGTACGGTAAGCGTAAATTTTACTGTTTCGTCTCTGGTGGGCCAATTCACCTTTTTCATCTCCAGACGGACTTCTTTTAAAAAAGTGATGATTTTATTAAGAAATTTCATATACCAAGTTTTTATGGAATAAAAATGTAGGTTAAGAAGAGGATTTATCCTCTTCGCCTATTTTAAAAAGGCCTTGCGGCCATCAATTTGATGATAGCCAGAAACAATTTAAATGTCAACCTTTTTTACATGAACTCAAAGAGCTAAGACTCTTTTTGACACACTAAGAACTATATATCCAGATTTTTGACTTTCTTAGCGTGAACTCAAAGAGCTAAAGCTCTTTTTGACACGCTAAGAACTATATATCTAAATTTTTGACTTTCTTAGCGTGTGTTTGGATGAATTTTTTTCGAGGAAGCACCTCGTCACCCATCAGAATATCAAAAATCCTGTCAGCTTCTTTTGCGTTTTCGATGACTACCCGCAACAAAATTCTTTTCTGGGGATTCATGGTGGTTTCCCATAATTGATCACTGTTCATTTCACCAAGCCCTTTGTAACGCTGGATGGAAACCATTCTTTGACCAGTTTTCTTTAAAAATGTTGTTTTCTGGTCTTCGGTATAGGCATATTCAACTTCTTTCCCGGCTTGGAATCGATATAGTGGCGGCTGAGCAATATAAAGAAATCCCCGTTCAATGATTGGCTTGAAATAGCGGTAAAAAAGAGTCAAAAGCAGGGTTCTGATATGATTTCCATCGGAATCGGCATCACACATTATTACAATTCGATGGTATCTGGCTTTATCAATGTTAAAATCTTCAGCAATGGCGGTTCCTAAAGCAATAATCAGAGATCTAATTTCTTTTGAATCCAGGAGTTTGTCTAAGCGGGCTCTCTCAACATTCAAAATCTTTCCTCTTAACGGCAAAATAGCCTGGAAGTGACGATCTCTGGCCTGCCTTGAACTACCTCCTGCTGATTCTCCTTCAACAATGTAGAGTTCTGATTCTTCCGGTTTTCTTGAAATACAATCAGCTAATTTCCCCGGCAGAGCCAAACCTTCCAAAATTCCCTTTCTTAAAACAGTCTCTCTGGCAGCCTTGGCCGCTTTTCTGGCTTTTTGAGAAACAACACATTTTTCAATAATTGCTTTGGCGTCGGCAGGATTTCTTTCTAAAAAATCGGCTAGGGTTTCTGAAACTACTGCGTCAACCACAACTTTAGCTTCCGGATTTCCCAGTTTTGCCTTAGTCTGGCCTTCAAACTGAGGTTCTTTAATTTTTACCGAGACTACTCCAGTTAAACCCTCTCTGATATCATCTCCAGTCAGATTCTCATCGGATTCTTTTAAAAGTCCGTTTTTCCGGGAGTAATCGTTAAAAGTCCTGGTTAAAGCCGTTCTGAAACCAGTTAAATGAGTACCGCCTTCTTCAGTATAAATATTGTTAGCAAAACTTTCTTCATAACATTCATACTCTTCGGTGTATTGAAGCGCAGATTCAACTATTATTCCATTTTTCTCGCCAAAACCGTAAAAGAAATTTTGATGCCTTAGAGTAACTCCTCTAGTCAAATACTTAACGTATGCACTTAGCCCTCCCTCGAAATAAAAAACATAGCTTTGCTTTTCTCCTTTTACTCTTTCATCTCTGACGATTATCCTTACCCCTTTGGTTAAATAGGCCTGTTGTCTGAGATGATTTAAAATTTTTTTAAGGTCAAATTTTATCTCCCTAAAAACTTCCGGGTCAGGCTCGAAAATGACTGTCGTACCCGTTTCTCTGCATTTTCCGAATTTTTTAACCTTTGTCGTTGGTTTGCCGCGCGAATACTCCTGATAATGTCTGAAACCATCACGACAAACTTCAAAACGCATAAAAGAAGAAAGAGCACAGACAACCGAAATTCCCACCCCGTGAAGACCACCGGATATTTGATAGACCTTTCCGCCAAATTTAGCGCCTTTGTGAAGAGTTGTTGCGACCGTCTCTAAGGTAGATTTTTTTGTCTGAGGATGTTTTTCAACCGGAATCCCCCTTCCATCGTCAATCGTTTTGACTTTGTTGCCGGCCGAGAGAATAACTTCAATATTTTTGCAATAACCTGCCAATGCCTCATCAAGAGAATTGTCAACGCATTCCCAAATTAAGTGATGCAAACCCTCGAGTCCTGTTGACCCGATGTACATTCCCGGCCTTCTTCTAATGGGCTCTAAACCTTCCAAAATTTGAATGTCTTTGGCGGTGTATGAAGTGTCTTTTTTAATTTTAGCCATAAGTTTTCTATTTCCTCACTTGCCACTCCGGGTCTTCTTCCAGAGCGCTGATTATTTTATTTTGTATTTCATCAATTTCTTCTGAAGAAAGAGTTCGATTTTCTGACTGATAAATAATGTGGAAAGCTAAATTTTTTTTATCTTCCGGCAACTCTTCTCCCTCATAAATATCAAAGAGATCAATATCTCTGATTAAATTACCTCCGGCTTCTTCAATTTTATTTAAAACTTCCTCAACCCTGACAAACCGTGGCACTAAAACGGCGATATCTCTTACTGCCGCGGGAAAACGGGAAATTGGCCGGTATTCGTGCTCCTCGGAAGCTAATTTTGATAATTTTTCAAAGTCAATATCAAAGACGCAAATTTTCCCTTTGATTTTTAAATCATCGAGGATTTTTGGCGAGATTTCTCCCAAAAAACCGATTTCTTGGTGGTTGATTTTAATTTCAGCACATTTTTTTGCCTGCCAAAAAGATAATTTAGATTCCTCTGGAGTAGCTTTATACTCGTCATACTCTGAGTACCGCTTCGCGGGACGAAGTGTGAGATGAGCCGAAGGCTCAGTGAACCAAATATTACTAATTCCTAATTTATTTAAAAACAAGTCAATTATTCCTTTGGCATGATAAAAGGTATCGCCGGTCATTACTCCCGTTAACATTCTTTTTTCCCTAATCTTGTCCTGAACCTGCAAAATGGTGAAGGTTCTTCCCAGTTCAAAAATCTTTATTTCTGAAAAATCTCTGATATTTCTCTCTATATTTTTTAATAAATCAGGAATTAAACTCGGTCTTAAATACTGAAAATCGGAACTGAGCGCATTTTCCAATTCAACAAGTTCTTTTTTCTTGTATTTAAAAATTTCAGCGTCTTTTTCGGAGATAAATGAATAGTTGTAAACTTCGGTAAAACCAGCTTCTTTTAAAAAATCTTTTGTCACATCTTCCCAAAAAATGTCTAAATTCCTTTTTGGCGGAATCAGGAGGGAGACCGGAAAGCGGGCTGGAATTTTCTGATATCCGTGAATTCGGCCGATTTCTTCAATTAAATCTTCGGGCATTAGAACATCTATTCTTCTGGTGGGGATTAAAACATCTAGTGCATTTTTGGGGAGTTCTTTTACTGTGAATTCTAAATTTTTTAAAATTTTAATTATTTCTTTTTTAGAGATTTCTATGCCTAACAAACTTTTAACATAATTTAAATCTAACCTGATTCTTTTTGGTAAAACTCTTTTGGGATAAACATCAATTAAGCCCTTGGCTATATTACCTCCGGCAATTTCTTGAATTAAATGAGCTGCCCGGTTTATGGCGAATTCAGTCAGATTAGGGTCAATGCTATGCTCAAATCGCCAGGAAGCATCGGTTTTTAAATCAATTCTTTTTGACCCAAAACGAATAACTCGAGAGTTGAAATTAGCCGATTCTAAGACAATGATTTTCGTTTTTTCATCTATTTCCGGGATTTTCCCTCCTTTTATTCCAGCAATGGCTAAGGGCGATTTTGCATCAGCAATCACTAAGATATTTTTATCTAAATCATATTTTTCTTCATCTAAAGTGGTAATCTTTTCTCCCTCTGTGGAAAATCTGACAATAATTTTTTTGCCCGCGAGTTTTTCGCCATCAAAAGCGTGAAGGGGCTGACCAGTCTCTAACATTACAAAATTTGCGATATCTACTATATTACTAATCGGCCGAAGACCACAAACTTTTAATCTGTCTTGAATCCACTTTGACGAAGATTTAACCTTTACATCAGTTATTACTCTGGCCGTGTATCTCGGACAGGCATTTTTATCTTTAATTTTAACAGTAAGAAAATCTTTAGCTTTTAATTTTTCATCCTCGTTTAACCTGAAGCTCGGAAACTGAAAATTGAAACCTGATATTGCAGCAATCTCTCGAGCTATCCCCATATGGGAGAAGCAATCGCTCCCCCGATTCGGTCTGACATCTATATCTAAAATAAAATCATTCCCTTCTTTTTTAATTTCTTCCACTTCGGCAAAATACAAAGTCAAAAGTTCAGCCAGTTTTTCTGGAAATGGTAATTTCCTTTTGAAAAAAGATTGTAACCAATTATAGGAAAACTTCATATACCAAGTTTTTACGAAGTAAAAACGCAGGTGGAGAAGAGATTTATCTCTTCGACTAAAACTGATTTAAAAATCTTAAATCTCCTGAAGGGAATAATCTAATGTCGTTAATTCTGTATTTCATCATTGCCAGTCTGTCCAGACCAAAACCGAATGCCCATCCCTGCCAATTTTTGGGATTTAATCCTGAATTTTTCAAAACATTTGGATGAATCATTCCGGCTCCGGCTAGTTCTACCCAGCCGGAATCTTTGCAGGTAGAACAGCCTTCTCCTCCGCAGACCACACAACTTATACTGATGTCAAAAGATGGTTCGGTAAATGGGAAATAATCGGGCCTTAATCTAAAGCCGACTTCTTTTCTGAAAAATCTCTGGAAGAATTCTCCCAATGTGGCCTTAAAATTTGCTACTGAGATATTTTTGTCTACCATCAGCCCATCTACCTGGAAAAGTTGGAATTCGTGAGATTGATCAGTTGCTTCGTGGCGAAATACATTTCCCGGGATTATTATTCTTAAAGGAGGATTATTCTTTTTCATATATCTGACATCAACTGGCGTAGTATGAGTACGTAACAGAAGTCCCCCTTTCAAATAAAAAGTATTCCAGGCATCTCTTGCCGGATGGTCTTTGGGAATATTCAGAGCATCGAAATTATACCATTCGGTTTCTATGTTGGGTCCTTCCACAATCGAAAATCCCATTGATTGAAAAATTTCTTCAACATCCCTTTTCACTTGAGTCAAAGGATGAAGATGGCCAAAAATAGGTTTTTTACCGGGTCGGGTTATGTCAATCCATTCTTCTTGAGGTTTAAAAGTTGAAACTTGAAAATTTTTCTTTTTTTCATTTATAATTCCTTCAATTTCCCATTTTATTTTGTTAGCTAATTTTCCTCTCTTCTTCCTTTTTTTCTCGGGTAAATTTTTTAAAGACCTCAAAACTGAAGTAATCTCTCCTCTCTCTCCCAGATATTTATTAAAAACTTCGTTTAATTCCTTCAAGCCAGCGGATTTTTTAATTTCTTTCTTGGCCCGATTTTTAAGCGTTTTTAGATTTACCCCCATACCATAAGAAGCCCTGCGTTTTGCATGGATTTTGGGGTGTCTTTTTTTGGTGTGGGGGGAAATTTTTGGCATACTATTTATTAATTTTAGCTTAATTTTAGGTAAAAATCAAGTGTTTTTATCCACACCCGGCAGTGAAAATTTGACTTGGTCACAAAAATAAAAAATCGCTGACCTAGCTGGTCAGCGACCTATCGACACACATATTAGAAATGTTATTCCTCTAATAATTGCCAGCGAAGCTTAGTGCCGGCTCGAAACGGTACAACATTCCCGATTTGCTCAGGCACTGTCCATTCTTTTCTGACGAGAGTAATACTGTCTTTATTGGGCGAGAGACCGTAGAATTCAGCGCCAAAACGAGAAGTAAAATCCTCCAGTCGATCCAACCGACCTGCTTTTTCAAAAATCTCGGCGAGAATTGACGGAAGCACGGGAGCTGTAAAAACGCCGCAAGCTCCCCTGGCGCACTCTTTATTTTCCCGCGGATGGGGTGCCGTATCAGATCCGAGAAAGAATTTCGAGTCTCCGCTGGTCGCCGCTTCAATAAGCGCGTCGCGGTCTTCAAAATCCTTGGGCATTGGATTGCAGGCGTTATGCGGCTGGATACCGTAGCCAATAACGTCATTCAAAGTCAAACAGAGATGATGAGCAGTAATTGTCGCGGCGACATTTTTCCCGAACTCTTTGACCTTTCTGACTGCTTCTTTTTTGGAAACATGTTCAAGAACGATTTTCAAGCCGGGAAATTTCTCGACAAGCTTTGCCAATATTGGAAGAAATGCTTCTTCCCGTTTCGTAACAAGAATCCCATCCTGGTCTATTTCCCCATGGAGAAGCAAAAGCATGCCGAGGTCCTGCATTGCGCGGAAAGTTTCTGAAATACTCTGGCTGAAAAAATCGCGAAGTCCTTCACCAGAGTTAGTAGTAACACCTAAAGGATATACCTTGCCAGCAATCGCTCCTGCCCGTTTAGCTTCAATAATCATCTCGGGCGTTGTATTATCTCTTATTTCTATCGTCATCAGGGGCTCAAGTGTAGATATACCAGTCAGCGCCATACCATCAAGTAGTCGCCGGAGATGATCACGATACCATATAACGTCTGCTCCCGTAAGAATAGCGCGGGGCCGCGTATTCGGCATTACTGTTGCACGACCGGCATAGCGCGCTGTAAAAGGCACCACATCAATCATGATAGGTCCGATTCTAAAGTGACAATGCATATCGTCAAAACGACGCAGAGTTATTCTGTCCTTCATTTTTCACCTCCTCTCCTTTTCTTTTAGCTCGGCGATACTGAGGTAACCCTTTTCTTCTAAGTAGTCGGTTAAACCCTCAACAATTTTAATCATCGTTAAAGGGTCTCTGAAAGTGGCAGTTCCCACCGCTATTGCCCAGACATTCTTAATTCTGAGGAATTCCAGAGCGTCGTTAGTATCATAAATTCCGCCCATGGCAATAATCGGCACATCAACCGCCCTTGAGGATTGTCTTACTTTGTCCAAAGCAATGTGCTTAATACAGATTCCCGAAAGTCCACCCTCTATCCATTGACCAGCATGAAGACCTCTTTCAATAAAGGCCGATGCTTTTACCGTGTTGATCAAAGAAAGGATGTCGGCGCCAGCCGAAACTGCTGCCTTAGCCATTGAACCAATGTCAGTTACATTCGGTGTCAACTTTACAATTAGAGGCAAAGTAATTCTTGATTTGAGGACGGAAATCAAATTAAAAAGCAAATTGGCATCGCTCCCGAATATCAAACCATCTTTGACATTGGGACAAGAAACATTAATTTCCAAAGCAGCAATCATTCCCCGGGATTCCTGCTCCAAAATGACGGCGGTCTCAAGATAGTCCTCAATGCTTTCTCCGGCCACGCTAACAAACAAAGGTATGGTGAGCTTAAATAAGGGGGGCAATTTCGTTTTGATAAATTCTTCCACTCCGACATTTTGTAAACCAATCCGGTTAATCATACCTGCTGGCACTTCAAAACTTCTCGGTTGAGGATTACCCTCTCGTAGTTTTAAGGTGATGCTTTTCTGAACATAAGCTCCAATCTTTTCAATCTCAACCAATTCTTCAACGCCTGGCACTTCTATATCGAGCGTACCGGCACCGTTCATCACCGGATTTTGAAGTCTAATTCCCGCCATCCTAACAGACAGACTTGGTTTCATCTTTCCTCTCCTTTCCAAAAAAAATTGGGAAGGTACCATCCCTCCCTGCATTGAGGTTATCATATTGAAAAATTCTGTCAAAAAAAACAGTCGCTGACCTGGCTGATCAGCGACCTGTTGTTAGTTTTACGTTCTCCTCTTTAGTTTATTTCTTCCCAGTCAGCTCTTTCCAGTGGGTCTTTGGTTTATATCTTTTCGAGCCGACGGCGCAATAAGGACAAACTTTCGGGTCAAAATTTTGAATCTCTGTCGCAATGAGAGATATTATCTCTTTACCTTCTGGCTGCAACAGTTTGCCTGGTCTCCACACGCACGCGCCAACTATGTCCAGAAAATTCACTTTTTCCGAATTTCCTTCCGTCACTGCGGTTCGAACAGCTTCGAGCGTCTGTGTAGTTGTAATTAATTCTTCTATCTGAAGAACATTGGCTCCAGCCGGAATTATTTGGCGCCGCCAGAGTTGTTTTTTGTCATCTTTGGGGTCTTTCTCCGTGTTCAGAAAAATCGCGCCTAGATATTTTGCAACTTCGTGACCCAAAACAATCGCGGAATAAGCCGAACTAATTACCCAATCTGGTTTAGGCATTAACTTTAGCCCAAGCTTCATGGATAACTCTCGACCGAGTTGCCATCCGATTATCTCTGCGACCCTTGGATATCTTAGCAATCTCGGGACATCGAAATAACCGTCGCTACAAAGTCCCGACGCTAATTCGGCATGCGGCTTTTCTGGGTGTGGTTCTCCGTTGTATTGCCAATGAGCGTCTACTATGTCGAACCAGTCGAGAAGTTGTTTTACCGTTAGGATTTGATGGATTTGGAGATCAAAATTAAGTAAATCACTCGTATCCATTATTTCACCTCCTT
>CAYHBF010000013.1:0-8314 GCA_964354835.1 uncultured Candidatus Saccharibacteria bacterium | reverse complement strand
TTATTAAATTTTTAGAATCAACCGCTTCAAGTTCGGTGGTCTCAATTAAGGTTTCCCTTGTTTCGTCTAAGGCAATAATTGAGGAGCCCTGGTCATTTCTTGAATTTCAATTAAATTTAACTGGTTCTATACAAAACATTTTTAAATTTATTGAGAGAATAGAGACGGCTAATTATCTGATTGAAATTCAGAATCTGTCAGTCGGGCGATTAAATGATAAAAACATTACAGCAGAAGAATTTAAAACTTTTTCCTTGGCGATAAAAGTATTTACAAAATGACCCTTCGATAAAACTCAGGGTCATACTGATAAATTAGAAGTATGAAAATATCTGGAATAAAATTTAATAAAATTAAAGTATTTTTTAGTAAATTACCTCGGATTTTAGGGGAAAAAGCCTTTTTATTTTTTTTGGTTCTTCTTTTTTTAGCTCTAATTTTCAGCGGTATAGTTTTTTATAGGTATAGTTTTTTAATCCAAAATAAAAAACCAGAAATTTCCCAATCTGAAAAACCGATTCAATTTAAGGAAAAAATCTACCAAGACATTTTACAAATATGGCAAGAAAGAGAAGAACGGTTTAATGAAACAGAAACAAAACAATATCCCGACCCATTTAAAGAGTCAACCATAACTACCGAAGAGTCGGCTACGACCACGGTTGACTGAATGGAGAAAAACCTCTATAATTATATGGTTAATCGCCCTAAACCTTATGGGTCTGGCTCGACTCCATACGGGTATAGAGCCCCTGTAGCTCAATGGATAGAGCAGAGCCCTTCTAAGACTAAGATCGAGGTTCGACTCCCCGCAGGGGCACAACGTAATATCCCGATTTTTCGGGATAAACGTTGTTGGGACGTAAAATTTTGGAAGAATTTGTACGTTCCACAAATAAAAATTAATTATGGCGATCGTGGTGTAGCAGCAACACTAGGGTTTGTGGAACCCTCATCACGGGTGCAAATCCCGTCGATCGCCCAAGGTCAAATAATTATCTTATAAGCGGTCTGCCCCGCAGTGACCAGTCAGACTGGTCTACTACTGGGGTTTTTTGGTAGAATGAAATAAATTTAATATTTTTTTGATAAGCTATTTATGAAATTTTTTAATAAAACAATTAAGATTCAAACTAAGGGCCTATTTGATTTTATTGACATAACTGATAAGGTAAGGAATTTTGTTAAAGAGAGTCAGATAAAAAATGGCCTTGTTAATATTCAAATTTTACATACTTCTGCTGGTCTCATTGTTAATGAAAATGAACCTCTCCTTATCAATGATTTTAAAGAAAATCTCGAAATGTTTGCCCCAAAAACTTCAAATTATCGGCATGACAATTTTTCCAAAAGAAAAGTTAATCTTTGTAAAAATGAATGTATTAATGGTCATTCTCATTGTAAGGCTATCCGTTTGTTGGTAAATGCCACCTTAAATTTAATTGAAAAAGAAATTCAGCTTGGTCGGTGGCAAAGAATTTTTATTGTTGAATTAGACAGACCAAGAAAAAGAAAAGCCCAAATTCAAATTTTAGGAATTTAAAAAAAACAGCCCGTTGGGCTGTTTTTTTATGTCTTTTAAAACCTGTTTTATTTTTTTTCTTCCAATTTTACCTTTAGATTTATTTCTTTTCCTTCTTTTAAAATTTTAAAATTTATTTCATCTCCGATTTTATGTTGAGCCAAAAGGTCAGTTAAAGGATTTTCTTCAGTAATTTTTTTGCCATCCATTTCCAGAATTATATCGTATTCTTTTAATCCTGCTTTGTCGGCAGCCGAGCCCTTTAACACCGCTGGCTCTCCTAAATTTTCCCTGACAACAAGAGCTCCGTAATCAACTGGAAGTTTATTGGTCTTGGAAATTTCTTGATTTAAAATTACATACCTCACTCCCAAAAACGGCCTAACAATTTTCCCATATTTTTGGACTTCTTCGAAAATTCTTTTAGCATAATTTACGGGTATAGCAAAACCAATATTTTGAGCCCCCATTACCATGGCAGTGTTAATGCCAATTACCTTACCTTCCATATTTACTAAAGGACCTCCGGAATTGCCGGGGTTGATAGCGGCATCAGTTTGGATCAACCCTCTTAAGCTGGTTGCTTTTAAGGGAAGACCGCCGTAGGCGGTGATTTTTCTGCTTAATCCAGAAATAATTCCAGCCGACAATGTGTCTTCAAACTCTCCTAAAGGATTTCCGATTGCAACCACTGTTTCTCCCAAATTAATTTTGTCTGAATCCCCTAGTTCCAAATAGGGCAGCTCTTTGTCATTAAGTTTTAAAATAGCCACATCTACCAAAGAGTCTTTAGCTAAGATTTTCGCCGGATATTTGTGTTTCGGGTCCAAAATTACGGTGTAGTCTGCTTCCGGGTCGCCAACTACATGACTGCAGGTCATAACATAACCCCCTTGTGAAACAATAAAACCCGAACCGCCGCCAATTTTTGTTTTCTCTTTCTTACCATTTTTAATTTTAGGGAAAATAAATTCCTGACCGCCGAAGGGAAAAGAATAAAAACCTTCAACTTTTGGAAGGTCTTTAGAAATCACAATAGTAATTACTCCAGGACAAACATTTTTAGCTACTTCAACAATTGGGGAATGTTCTGACATATATTAAATTATACCAATAAATCATATTGCCAACAAGCAAAAATTTTGCTAAAATGTTTTATCGTCCCTGTAGTTCAACGGACAGAACAATCCCGTCCTAAGGGAGAAATTGGGGGTTCAATTCCCTCCAGGGACACAATATTTGCACATTGATAAACTCTGGGGTATAATATAGAAATGGACAGAATAAACTTAAGGGGAAAAGTAAAAAAACTTAGAGGACAAAGTAAGACATATACAGAAATTAAAAAAATCCTAAAAACCAATATTCCCCAAGGCACGCTTTCTTATTGGTGTAAAGGTATTATTTTACCACCTTTCTATTATAAAAAAATTGAACTTTTAAACAAAAAGAATAGAGAGAAAGGAAGAAAAATAGCGATAATGGTAAATAGAATAAAAAGAGAGAAATATATTAGAGAAGTCAGAAATCGCGTAAAACACTTGTCGGTTAAATTGAGAGAAAAAGATACTGCTAAAATTGCCCTTGCAATGCTTTTTTTAGGAGAAGGATCAAAAACCAATAAAGGATCTTTAATGTTTGGCAATTCAGATCCATCGGTTATATGTTTATTTTTGAATCTGTTGAGGTATTGTTACAATATCGAAGAAAATAAATTTCGTTGTACACTTCAATGTCGAGCTGATCAAAATATTCAAAAATTAGAAAAATTTTGGTCTAGAATTGCAAAGATTCCCCCCACTCAATTTTATAAAGCGAGGATTGATCCTAGAACAATTGGTCATCCTTCAAAAAAACCTAATTATAAAGGAGTGTGTCGAATAGATTATTTTTCTGGAGATATATTTATGGAATTGAAGCAGATTATAAATATAATTTTTGAGGGCCTGTAGCTTAGAGGAAAAGCGTGTGCGTGGCACGCACAAGATCGCGGGTTCAAGTCCCGCCGGGTCCACACTTCGACTCGTTCAGTGTAAACACTTCGACTCGCTCAGTGTAAACACTTCGACTCGCTCAGTGTAAACACTTCGACTCGCTCAGTGTAAACAATTCGACTCGCTCAGTGTAAACACTTCGACTCGCTCAGTGTAAACACTTCGACTCGCTCAGTGTAAACACTTCGACTCGCTCAGTGTAAACACTTCGACTCGCTCAGTGTAAACTTTATGAAAATTTTAGTTTTAGAACCAGGTGCCTGGGGTAGCGCTTTGGGAATTATTTTAAGTAAAAAAAACAAAGTAGGATTTTGGTATCAGAATCCAAAGCTTTCTTTAGAACTTTCTAAATCAAGAAAAAACAATAAACTGCCAGGAATTGAGATTCCAAGAAAAATTTCCATTTCTTCTGACCTTTTAAAAAATATAAAAGAAACTGACCTAATTATTATTGCCTCTCCATCCTTTAATTTTCGAAAGACTATAGAAAAACTGAAGCGTTTCAAAAATTTACCGCCCCTACTCGGAATTGCCAAAGGAATGGAAAAAGAAACCTTAAAATTTCCTTCCCAGATTGTCGAAGAGGTTTTAGGAAACATCCCCTATGCCCATTTATCAGGTCCGGGTTTTGCCCGAGAAATTGCTAGAGGAAAACCAGTAAAAGAAGTCATTGCTTCTAAAAATTTGGCTTTATTAAAACAATTAAAAGAACTTTTTCAAATACCCGAGTCGCAGCGAAGAGTGGAGAAGAGGATTTATCCTCTTCGACCTAAACTTTTAAAAATTTCGATCACTACCGATTTAATTGGGACCCAATTAGCCGGTGCCATAAAAAACTCTTTAGCTATTGGCATAAGTTTGGTTGAAGCTGGCATGGAAAATCCGGAAATTGAAAAAATAAGGCCAAAACTGATTAATTTTGGCCTAAAAGAAATGATAAAAATAGGAAAAGTGATGGGTGGGAAAGAAAAAACATTTCTTGGGCCAGTCGGACGAGGAGATTTAATTTTAACTTCCACTAGCCCGCTTTCTCGCAATTTCCAATTTGGAAGAAATCTTTTTTTGGATGCTCAAAAAATGCGCCAAGACATCAGAAAAAGAAAAATTACCGTTGAGGGCTTTGATAATACCTGGGCTTTATATAAGTTAGGAAAAATGTATAAAATAGACTTACCGATGATTAACGAAATCTATAATGTAATCTATAAAAAATTCTCTCCAGAAAAAACGGTTAGAAATTTAGTTAAATTGGCCGCAATGGTTTAAATTGAAAAGGTACGAAAATGGTCATACTTGGGTAATTCCGAACCCCACTCCTTTTAAAAAAATTATCTGGTGGGATGCCAGAGTGGTTGAATGGGCCGCACTCGAAATGCGGTATATCCGTAAGGGTATCGGGGGTTCAAATCCCTCTCCCACCGCCAAAAATCATGATTAAATTTTTCAAAAAAAACAAAAAAGAACCAGAGAATTTGAAAGAGATTTTATCTCAGTTTAAGAGTTTGGAGAAAAATTTTGCGAAGATTTCCGAAGAATTAGAAAATTTGAAAAAAGAAAATAAGTTTTCAATTCAAAAAGTTGGTATAGTCAGATTTAATCCTTTTTCCGAAGTTGGCGGGGATCAAAGCTTTTCTTTTGCCCTATTAGACGGGGATGATTCTGGATTTGTAATCACCAGTTTATACGCCAGAGAAGGAAACAGGGTTTATGGTAAGTCAATCAAAAATGGCCAGTCCGAATATTCATTATCAGAGGAAGAAAAGGAAGTCATAGCTAAAGCAATTTTTAAAAACAATGAGCAAGGAAAATCAAAATTTAACACAAAAACCACCGGTAGTGGTGGTAATGGGACACATTGATCATGGCAAAACCAGCCTACTAGACCAGATTAGAAAAACTCATGTTGCCGAAAAAGAATCGGGTGGCATTACTCAACACATCGGAGCTTATCAGATTGAAAAGGATGGTAAAAAAATTACTTTTATTGATACCCCAGGACATGAGGCTTTTTCGGCAATGAGAGCAAGGGGAGCTAAAGTAGCTGATATTGCCATTTTAGTTATAGATATTTCTGAAGGGATTCAGGCCCAGACCAAAGAAGCAATTTTTCAGGCAAAATCGGCTAATTTACCAATTATTATTGCTTTGAATAAAATTGATAAACCTGGGGCTAATCCAGAAAAAACAAAAAGAGAATTACAAAAAGAAGGAATTTTAGTGGAAAGTTTAGGGGGAAAGGTGCCATCGATAGGGGTCTCGGCCAAAACCGGCCAAGGGGTGGAAGACCTTTTAGAAATGATATTATTAGTAGTTGAGATGGAAAATTTAAGGGTCGATGTTTCAGCGCCCGCCGAGGGGGTAATTATTGAATCTTATTTAGATAAGCAAAGAGGGCCAACTGCGACTTTAATTTTAGAAAAAGGGATTTTAAAAGAAGGAGATGTTATTGGTACGCCTTCGGCACTAGGAAAAATAAAAAATTTAGAAAATTTTCAGGAAAAAACGATTAAAACTGCTTTACCGGCTGACCCAATTATTGTTTTAGGACTCGAAAAAGTGCCAAAAGTAGGAGAAAATTTTAAAGTTTTTCCTGACGTAGAAAGTGCTAAAAACTTTCTTAAACTTCCCGAAAAAAAAGAGGTTTTTGAAGCAATAAACATTTCAGCTGAGCAAAAAGTTTTAAATTTGATTTTGAAAACAGACGTTTTAGGTTCAATTGAGGCGATTGAGGAAGTTTTGAAGGGGTTACCGCAAGAAAAAATAGTTTTAAGAATTCTAAAGTCAGAAGTCGGGGAAATAAATGAATCAGATATCAAGTTTGCAAAGAGCGGCAGAGCTTTAATTCTGGGTTTTCGCGTTAAAATAAATCCGGCAACAGAAAGAATTTCTCAAAGAGGAAAAACCAAAATAATGACTTTTGAGATAATTTATGATTTGGTTGAAGGGGTCAGAAAATTTATGGAAAAATTTATGGAACCCGAAACGGTCAGACAGGACCTGGGAAAGGTTAAAATTTTAGCCATTTTTTTAGTTGAAAAAAACCGTCAAATTATTGGAGGCAAGGTTATTGAGGGGGAAATAAAAAAAGGAGTTCAGATTGAAGTTTTTAGAGAAGAGAAACTTATGGGTAAAGGAAAATTAATCAGTCTCCAGAAAAATAAAAAAGACGCAGAGAAGATTTCCAAGGGAGAGGAATGCGGAATACTTTTTGAAGGTGATGTGAAAATTGAGACAGGGGATGTGTTATTAATTTATACTGAGGAAAAGAAAAAAGGAGAACTCTAATGTCCAAACGTATTCAACGCGTAAATGCTTTAATAAAGCGAGAATTAAGTCAGCTTATTTTAAAAGAGTTTGATTTCCCTTTAGATATTTTAGTGACCTTGACCAGAGTTGAAACGACGAGCGGTTTAAGAGATGTCAATGCCTGGGTTTCAATCATACCAGATGAAAAGGATAAAAAAATTATTGAAATTTTGGACAAAAACATTTATTTTTTACAGCAAAAATTGAACAAAAGACTTAAAATGAGGCCTTTGCCAAAGATAAAATTTTTAGAAGAAAAAAAGACAAAGGAAGCCGGTCGGGTCGAAGAAATTTTAGAACGGCTGAAGAAATAAATTTCTTCGTCATCTTCACTTTTACATTGTAAAAGCTCGATAATTGAAATTGGATAAATAAAAGAGTAAAATATGAGTGCGGCCAGGTAGCCAAGCAGCAAGGCAGCGCTCTGCAAAAGCGCTATACGCGAGTGCAATTCTCGCCCTGGCCTCAAAATTTGCCCGGGTGGCGGAATGGTTTACGCACAACACTTAAAATGTTGCGAGCGAAAGCTCATGTGGGTTCGACTCCCACTCCGGGCACCAAAAATCCCCCACCGAATTGGTGGGGGATTTTATTCTCAAAATTTATCCTTTCCTTAAGATTAACTTTCCAAAATCTCAATATAGGTTATTTTGGCACCGAAATTTAAGGCATCTTGGCGAGAAGGAAACCAGATATCGACGAGATAACCACTCGTTTTGTAGTGCAGTCGGTCTTCGACGACGAAAATTTTATCACCATATAGTTCTGGAATTCTGATTTTTGTTCCAAAAGGATACTTATTATTAGCGATAATTCCATCCCTGACCGAGGTTCCGGCGGCCGTAATAAAGGGAGTGTCATCGGTTTCTGAAGGCGTAGAAGAGTAGGCGGTTACCATTACCCGTATTTTTTTAACCACTTTCGGCTCGGGATTATTAGGTTCAGAAACCCCCAAAAGACTGTTTCCCTGAAAGAAAATTAGACCTTCTGGAGTCTCATTTACATCAAATTTAGCTAAATCAGCTTCAGCCTTTCGTGTTAATTCTAAAAAAGGAGAAATTCCAGTCAAAATGAGGCCCGATATCAAAATTATCAGAAATTTTTGTCCTCCCCTTAAGAAGCGTTTAAAGTCAATTTTCATACTTTTGTGGTAAACTCAGTATGCCCTGAATTTTAATAAAGAGGGCATCTTAAAACCCCTTTTAAAGGGGTTTTGTTATAATAGCTTATCTGGGGAAGATTGTCAAGGGGGCTGAGAGATAATTCTCTTTTTTTGCTCTGCGTTCGTTTGAAACTCGCTTGAGCGGGCGATGAGATAAATCTCATCTTTCACTCAAAAATTAGGAATAATTTTTGAGCGGGTGAGCGGAGTCGAACCGCCGTCACTACCTTGGCAAGGTAGCGTAATAACCGTTATACGACACCCGCTTACGTCCCGCTTTGCGGGACTACGGCGGGCAAAGCCCGCTTTAATTTTGTGCTTTGCACACCG
>CAYHBF010000012.1:0-1938 GCA_964354835.1 uncultured Candidatus Saccharibacteria bacterium | reverse complement strand
CTTTGTCCTCATTGCGGGTTCATCCATAATTAGATAAGTGACGTTTTTCAAATTTAAAATACAACCTCCTCTTAAAGGTTTAGCGCGCTTTGAAAAGCTGGAGAATACATGAATGGTTCAGGAAAATCCCTTCGGCGAGTTCCGCAAAGAATGTGAAACAGCGCTAGCGCACGCTCTAAAGAAGTTTCTTCCAGAAATCAATGTTGAGACTTTGGCTTTGGGCAAACCACCGAACTCCGAGTTTGGTCAGTTGGCTTCCTCCCTGTGCTTTGAGCTCGCAAAGAAGCTTAATCAGAAGCCCATCGTTCTGGCTGAACGTTTGGTTAAAGCCATGGATAAATCCAGCTTCATCCTAATCGAGAAGGTTGTTTCTGCTGGCGGTTACGTTAACTTTCATGCTGATTTCTCGAAGTTTTCTGCTTTGACTCTTGCTTCTATCAGGGAATTGAATTCGGAGTATGGTTTTGTCAAGGTTGAGAAGCCTCTTAGAATCATCGTTGAGCATACGAGTGTTAATCCGCTTCATCCCATTCATATTGGGCAAGCGAGGAATCCCATGCTGGGTGATGCCTTAGCACGTTTTCTTAAGTGCCGGGGGCACGTGGTTTTTCGGCATTACTACATCGACGATGTTGGTCGTCAATCTTCTGTTGTCGCTTATGGTTACGCTAAGCTTGGATTGCCTAAACCTGATGAGAAGGCGGATCATTTTGTGGGTAAGATTTACACGATTACGAGTTGTTTGGTGGAGATTAACCGTTTGAAACGTGCGGTTGATTTGGCTAAGGTGGCTTCCTCTGTTGATGAAATGGCGAAGCTTAACAGGGAGCTTGATGAGTGGGTTTCGATTGCGGCTGAGCTTGAAGAAAAGTTTCCGGTGCTTTTTGGGAAGCTTTTGGCGAAGATTGGTGAAGATGAGAATCCTGAGGTGGAGATTAACAGGCTGAATCGTGCTTACGAGGATGGTGAACCAAAGGCTAAGAAGTTGATAAGAGACGTAAGCGAGCTGTGCCTTAAAGGGTTCAGGGAAACGCAGGCACGTGTGGAAATATTCTACGATTCATGGGACTGGGAAAGCGACTTCGTGTGGAGCACTCAAGTTGCTGAGGTTCTTCAGAAGTTGAAGGCTTCTCCGTTTGTTTATAGCGAAGGCGGCGTTTTAGAGTTTGACGCTGAAAAAGTGGCACATGTCTTAGACTTAAAGGCTAAACTGGGCTTAAGCAGGGATCATGAAATTCCTCCGTTGACGCTTGGGAGGGCTGATGGCACGACGCTTTACACGACACGTGATGTGGCATACACTTTGTGGAAGTTTTCACGTGCGGATAGGGTGATTAACGTTATTGGGATGGAGCAGTCGCTTGCGCAGTTGCAGTTGAAGATAGCCCTTTATGCTTTGGGCTACGGCAGGTTCGCGGATAATTTTGTTCATTTTGCTTACAACTTGGTTAGTCTTCCTGGCTATAAAATGTCCAGTCGCAGGGGACACTACATCACTTTCGATGAGGTTCTAGACGAAGCGGTTGAACGGGCTTTCGAAGAGGTTTCGAAGCGTTCTCCGCAGTTAAGCGAAGAGGAGAAGCGGAAGATTGCAACGTTTGTGGGTATTGGCGCTGTGCGTTACGCGCTTGTTGATGTTGATCCTTCTAAGCCTGTGGTTTTCACTTGGGACCGTGTATTGAACTTCGAAACTAATAGTGCGCCTTACGTGCAGTACACTCACGCTAGAGCTTGCAGTATCCTGCGGAAAGCCGCAAGAAAACCAGAAAGCGCAGACTTTGCTCTGTTGAAGGAGAAGCTGGAGCACGAACTCGTTCTGTCTCTAGCCAGGTTTCCAGATGCATTCATCGAAGCCACAGAATATCTAAAACCCAACCTAATCGCGGACTATGCCAACAATTTGGCGGACAAGTTTAACACTTTCTATAATGCGTTGCC
>CAYHBF010000011.1:0-7164 GCA_964354835.1 uncultured Candidatus Saccharibacteria bacterium | reverse complement strand
TAAATTTTGTATCGCCCATGGCAGATTAAAAGAAAATGAGTTAGTCAAAGTAATGGACGATTTCTCCCGACCTTGTCGAGGATCCTCGATGAAATCGGGACAAAAATATATTTTTCAGAACTCTTCAATCCATAATCAATCCTGGCCTAAATATGACCCAGAGTTAATCAAGGAAGAAATTATTACTTTAATTATTCAGGTTAATGGAAAAGTCAGAGATAGAGTAGAAACAGAAGCATCGATATCCCAAAAAGAAGCCGAAAAGTTGACGTTTTTAAGAGAAAATGTTAAAAAATGGACAGCTGGGAAAGAAATTAAAAAGATAATCTTTGTCCCCGGCAAACTAATTAATATCGTAGTGTAAACGGAGACCCCGCCCTCTAAGCATAAGAAAATTAATACATTTAGCATAGAGGGCGGGGTACTCACTACATTCGTATGTGCGGAATTGTAGGTTACATTGGTAAAAATCAAGATATAAAAATTGGAATTGAGGCTTTGAGAAGACTCGAATACCGAGGGTATGATTCGGCTGGAGCTGCTTGGTATAATTGCGATAAAAAAGACATTTTCTTTGTCAAAAAGGCAGGAAGAATAGATAATCTGGAAAAAGCGATTGCTGAAAGCAATTTAGTATGTTTGGGTAACCCCTTTATTTTACATACTCGTTGGGCTACTCATGGAGAAGTAAATGATATTAATGCCCATCCTCATTTTGATTGCAAAAAAGAATTTTTCGTAGTTCATAACGGCATTATCGAAAACTACCGGGAATTAAAAGAAAAATTGGTCAAAGAGGGGCATATATTTCATTCCGAATGTGATACGGAAGTGTTGCCTCACTTAATTGAAAAACATTTCCAGGGAAATTTAGAGGACGCAGTGAGGAAAGCATTAAGAGAAGTAAGAGGAACATATGGAATAGCCGTGATTTCTAAGAAAGACCCTGACAAAATTGTTGCTGCTCGACTTTCTTCCCCTTTACTTTTGGGTATAAACCAAAACGAAGTTTTAGTTGCTTCCGATCCTTCGGCTGTGATTACTCACACAAGGCAAATTATTTATTTGGACGATAATGAAATTGCGGTTTTGAAACCAGACAACTTTTTTATTTTAAAAGAAAAACCTTTAGTTCAGATTGAATGGACGCTGGATGAGGTTCAAAAAGGAAATTATCCCCACTTTATGCTAAAGGAAATTATGGAAGAAGCTGATGCAATTGAAAACGCAATTAAAGGAAGATTAATACCCGAAGAAGGACAGGTCCAATTGGGAGGATTAAATGTTACGGCAAACAAATTAAGGGAAATTAATCGTCTCTTGTTAATCGCCTGCGGGACAGCGGGCTATGCTGCTCGGGTTGGAGAATATATGCTGGAGGAATATGCCAACATCCCTACCGAAGTTGATGTTGGTTCAGAGTTCCGTTATCGAAAGCCGGTCGTTGATAAAAGAACTGCCGCCATTTTTATATCTCAGTCGGGAGAAACCGCCGACACTTTGGCTGCCTTAAGGGAAATGAAGGGAAAGGGAATTTTAACTTTAGGAATTACCAATGTTGTTGGCTCAACTCAAACCAGAGAAACAGACGCTGGTATTTATACCAGGTCGGGCCCAGAAATATCCGTGGCTTCAACTAAGGCCTTTGTGGGTCAATTAACAATTTTGGCAATGCTCACTGTTTATTTGGGCAGACAAAGAGATATGGCTTTGGTAATGGGAAAGAGAATCGTTTCTGAAATGGCCAAGCTTCCGGAATTAGCAAGGCAAGTTTTGAAACAGGCGCCAGCAATAGAAAAATTGGCCAAAAAATACAAAGACTTCAACAACTTCTGGTTTGTTGGCAGAAAATATAATTATCCGATTGCTCTGGAGGGAGCTCTGAAATTAAAAGAAATTTCTTATTTACATGCCGAAGGCATAGCTTCAGGCGAATTAAAACACGGCCCTTTAGCTTTAGTTAACGAAGATTTTCCGACTGTAGTTATTTGTCCTTCAGATTCAGTTTATGAAAAAACAATTTCTAATATTCAGGAGATAAAAGCCAGAAAAGGGCGAGTTTTAGCCATTGCTACGGAGGGTAACAAAGAAATAGAAAAAATTGCTGACGACGTCATTTTTATTCCTAAAACTTTAGAAATGTTAACTCCGATTTTATCGGTAATTCCGCTTCAACTTTTCGCTTATTATATTGGAGTTTTAAGAGGTTGCGACGTGGATAAACCAAGAAATCTTGCCAAATCTGTAACCGTCGAGTAAAATATATATTGATGGAAGAACTTTTATTAGATAAACTCGGGGGAAAAATAATTTTACTGGGTAACGAAGCTATTGTCAGGGGCGCCCTTGAAGCGGGCGTTAATTTTATTTCTACTTATCCGGGAACTCCAGCCTCAGAGATAGGGAACACCTTTTTTAAAATAGCCAAAAAAGCGGGTGTTTATTTTGAATTTTCTACCAATGAAAAGGTAGCTCTGGAAGCTGGTATTGGAGCCTCCTTTTCGGGACTGAAAACGTTGGTAGTAATGAAAAATTTTGGTTTGAATGTTTGTTTGGATGCTTTATTGCCTTTTGCTTACACGGGGACAAAAGGCCCTACCGTTATTATCGTGGCTGACGACCCTTCCTGTCACAGTTCAGCTCAATCAGAAGAAAATTCCCGCGGTTTTGCCTATATTTCGCATATTCCGATTTTAGAACCCTCCGACCCCCAAGAATGCAAAGAGTTTACCAAACTGGCCTTTCAGATTTCGGAGAAATTCAAAATCCCGGTGATAATAAGAACAACCACCAGGGTGGCTCACCAGAAAATGTCCGTTGAACTTGGTAGAATTAAGAATAATGAATTAGGAATTAAGAAGGGTGAGTTCGTGAAAGATGTAAAAAGATTTGTTACATTACCACCGAGAGTCTTGGAAATGAAAGAAGAGCTTTTAGGGAAGATTGAAAAAATAAAAGAATTTTCCGAAAGTTCTCCAATAAACCAATTATACAGAGGTCAGACCTCTGCCAAATTAGGTATCATTACTTCGGGAGTTTCTTATTTATATGTAATGGAAGCTCTGCAGAAATTAAATTTATCTCTGCCGGTTTTGAAACTCGGATTTTTTTATCCCTTACCGGAAAAGAAAATTAAAAATTTTCTCAAACCGCTCAAAAAAATCTTAATAGTTGAGGAACTGGAGCCATTTTTGGAAAAAGAAACTGAAAGATTAGCAAAGAACGTAAATTGTAATTTAAAAGTTATAGGTAAAGAGTTGATGTCAGAAATTGGCGAGTTAAAGCCTGAAATTGTTACTGCCGCCGTCGCAAAGTTCTCAAATAAAAAATATAAGTTTCAGGCTCCAGTCCTCAAGTTGCAAGTGCCAAAGCGTCTTCCTGTTCTCTGTCCGGGTTGTCCTTATTGGTTAGTTATATCGGCCATCAAAAAGACGGTAGATGTAAATAAGGTAATTTTCGGCGGAGAGATTGGCTGTTATATGCTTTTTGGTAATCCGCCGATAAATCTTCAAGATTATCTATTTTGTATGGGTTCTTCGGTGGGAATTGCCCACGGAATTAAAAAATCTACTGGACAGAAGCTAATTACTTTTATTGGCGATTCATCTTTCTTTCATGCCGGCATTCCTGCTTTGATTAATACGGTTTTTAACAAGTCTAATCCTTTAATTATTATTCTAGCTAATCAAACTACTGCTATGACCGGCCACCAACCCCACCCGGGTGCTCCCCTTACTCCAGATGGGATAAAAATTGAGCCAATTATCAGGGCTTGTGGAGTAAAATACGTAAAGACGATCGACCAGATAAATCAAGAGGAATTTTCCAATACTATAAAAGAGTTTTTGGATAAAGACGAGGTTTCGGTGATTATTGCCACCAATCCTTGTAAATTTGTTGCCAAGAAAAAAAATGCCTAACAGATTAGACCAATTTAATATTGTCATAAAAGGAGTCGGCGGTCAGGGATTAATTACCATTTTACAGATTATTGCCGAAGCCGCCTTATCTGAAGGATACGATATTAAGACTTCAGAGCTTCACGGGCTGTCTCAGAGAGGCGGTTCGGTTGAAGTTCATATCGGTTTTGGCAAAAAAATATATTCTCCCTTGACTGCTCAAGGAAGAGCCGATTTGATTTTTGGGCTGGAAATACAAGAAGCCTTAAGGGGAATATATTTTGCCAGTAAAAAAACAAATTTTTTAGTCAATAAACAAATTACCCCGATTCCTGTGGGAAAACCTTCTTCAGAGAAAGAATTGTTAGATATTTTTAAAAAATATACTAAAAACGTTACCCTAATTCCCGCATCTGATATCTGTCGGGAAAAACTGGGGACCGATGTGGTATCAGGCGTATATTTATTAAGTTTAGCCGTTTTAAAGGGATTAATTCCCTTAAAGCCAAATTCAATTCTCAAAGCTATCAAAAAAATAATTCCAGAAAAATATCTGGAATTAAACCTAAAGACCTTTAATCTTGCTTCAAAAAATGCCTAAAAAAATTGTTTGTTTAGGTGGAGGAACTGGCGTCTCGGTGGTTCTTTCTGGATTAAAAAGATATCCTTTGGACTTAACTGCCATAGTTACAATGTTTGATAGCGGCGGGTCAAGCGGAAAATTAAAAAAGGAGCTTGATATTTTACCTTTGGGGGATGTCAGACAATGTTTAATTTCTCTATCTAATGAAAAAAAATTAACTCCTCTTTTTTATTATCGGTTTGGAAGGGGAAAACTAAAAGGGCATAATTTTGGCAATCTTTTATTAGCAGCGGCAATAGGGACGACAGGCAGTTTAAACAAAGCTATAGATAAAATTGTAGAAATTTTAAACATTAAGGGGAGAGTAATTCCCGCAACTTTGGAAAACGCTGACATAGTAGCCTTATTAAAAAATAATAAGAAAATCAAAGAGGAGGAAAAGATTATAAATTGCCCGCTTATATCTAAAATAGGAATTAAAAAACTGTTTTTAGAACCACAAGTTGAAGCTAATCCCAAAGCAATTTCAAGAATAAAAAACGCTGATTTAATTGTTATTGCTCCGGGAAAATTTTATACCAGTATTTTACCGATTTTTTTGGTTAAAGGAATTTCAGCAGCTGTCCGTAAATCAAGGGCTAAAAAAATTTTTGTTTGTAATTTAATGACTCAGGTAGGAAATACAGATGGTTTTGGCGTTGAAGATTTTCTGGCAATTTTAGAACAATACTTGGGAAAAGATGTTATTAATTATGTTATTTTTAACACGGGTAAATTATCGGCCGGTCAAATTAAAGAAGTAAAAAAAATTTTTCCTAAAGCTAATTTTATCAAGTATGATAAAAGTTTATTAACACGGGAAAACTTCGTTGGAGTGAATGTTATTGACCGTCAGATTCGTAAATTAAATCCCGCCGATATTCTTGTTAAAAGAGCAAATAAAAGAACAATGATTCTTCACGATTCAGACAAATTAGCAAAAATTATCTTAAATCTATGCAAGCGATAATTTTGGCGGCTGGCGAATCTTCAAGATTCTGGCCCCTAAATCAAAGGAATAAATCTCTCATTAAAATAATGGGCCGTCCTTTAATTTGGTATACAGTAGAAGGCTTAAAGAGGGCCGGCTTAAATGATATAGCTATCGTTCAGGGAGTGAAAAAAGACATAGAAGAAGAACTTAGTAAGTATAATTTAGGAATTCATATCCATTATGTTGTTCAGGAAACACCGAAAGGCATGGGTGATGCAGTTTTAAAGGCTAAAGATTTTCTTCAGGATCAGTTTTTCGTCTTGGATGTTGGAAGATTTGACGTCGGAGATTATATAAAACCGATTTTAGAAAAACATAAAATTTCTGGCGCTAAGATGATTTTACTGGGAGCAAAAACAGAAAATCCTCAACTCTACGGAATTTTAAACTTAGACGGAGACAAAGTCAAAGAAATAACAGAAAAACCGGAAAAAGGCAAAGAGCCATCGGATATCAAGGCGGTGGGAATTTATTTTTTGCCGAAAGAAATTATCGATTATTACCAAAAAGTTCCAGAACATATGTATGCTTTTGAAGATGCATTGTCTCTTTATATGAGAAAAAAAGATGCAAGGGCGATGATAACAGATAAAGAAACCCCTTCTTTAAAATATCCCTGGCATCTGTTTGAGGCAACAAAATATCTGATGAATAATTATCTAAAACCTCAAATCGCAAAAACCGCCAAAGTTTCAAAAAATGTAATTATTGAAGGAAATGTTTATGTAGGCGAAAATACTAAAATTTTTGAGAATGTGGTTATAAAAGGGCCTTGCTATATTGGAGAAAATTGTATTATCGGGAACAATTCTTTAATTAGAGAATACACGAATTTAGAGAATAATTGTTTAATTGGTGCGTTTGCCGAAATTACCCGTTCGATTTTTCAGGAAGACGTTCATACCCATTCTGGTTATTTTGGCGATTCGATCTTTGGTAAGGAATGCCGTGTCGGAGCGGGGACTATCACCGCTAATGTCAGAATTGACAGGGGAGAAATAGGTTCGGTTGTAAAGGGAGAAAAAATCGGAACAGGTTTAAATTCTTTTGGTTGTATTATGGGCGAAAATACAAAAACTGGAATTCATTGTTCTTTGATGCCCGGCGTTTTAATTGGTTCTGATTGCCAAATCGGTCCCAATTCAGTTGTTTTTGAAAATCTTGAAAACAATACCGCCTTTTCTGCTGAGTTTAAAGTAATTCAAAAATTAACTTAATAAAAATTTTTCTATTAATAAATTGAAGTCGACCTACGCGAGATGATGCGCCATAAAATATAAAAAACTGGCCAAATCGCCAGCTTTTTTGTTTTGTGGTAATATTAAAATATTAAAATGCTAAAAAATCATAAAAAAATTATTAAAGATTATGTTATTGGAGTTGATGGTGGCGGGTCAAAAACAGAAGCGTTTTTAGCTGATTTGGAAGGAAAAATTTTAGCCCGGGTCAAAACTGGTTCTGCCCACCCGAGAAATATTGGAGTAAAAGGGGCGGTAGAGAATGTGGCTTTAGCTATTGAGAAAATTTTGCCAAAAGAAGGAAAAATTCTCTCTACCTTTCTTGGATTGCCGGCAATGGAGGAGGAGTTCAAATTTAAAAAAGAAATTATTAAAAAAGAATTTTTAAAACATAAAGAAATTTACCCAATT
>CAYHBF010000010.1:0-2251 GCA_964354835.1 uncultured Candidatus Saccharibacteria bacterium | reverse complement strand
TCTCCGATGGATGCGTAAGTTTTCACTGCCTCAATTAGAGGGCGCATAAGATTCTCCCCACTTTCTGCAGCTATACGGACTTTGTCCAGTGCCTTTTGAACTTCTGTCTGCCGTCTTTCAGCCTTAACTTGTTTCAATCTCTGAATCTGTTTTTGGCAAACTTCAGGATTAAACTCATGAAGGACCTGTGCTTTTTTTGTTTCCTCACTTACAAATTTGTTTATACCAACCACAACCTTTTTACCACTTAGCTCTTCTTGGGCTACCCTATAAGCCTCACTTGAAATGTTCTTTTGCATGAAACCCATTTCAATAGCTCTCACCGCCCCTCCAAGCTCTTCAATTTGTTTAATTATTTCTTCAATTTTCTGTTCAATCTGATCTGTTAATGCCTCGATGTAATATGACCCTCCAAGAGGATCCCCTGTCTTCGTTACCCCAGTCTCATAAGCACAAATTTGCTGTGTCCGAAGGGCGAGGCGGGCTGTTTTTTCCGTAGGAATCGCAAATGCTTCATCCATTGCAGGGTGAAGCATGCCTTGCAACCCTCCAAGAACATTTCCAAGGAGCCCATAAGCCCCTCGAATAAGATTTGTTTCAGGCTCCTTTGGCCGGTAATAACTACCTCCTATCATACCCGTTGCCCTTAATAACATTGAGGCAGATTTTTTCGCTCCAAACTTCTCTTTCATCATTCGAGCCCATAACCGTCTAGCCGCGCGATATTTAGCCGCTTCTTCAAGGAATTGTAGACCTGAACAGAAAAAGAAAGAAATCCGAGGGGCAAATTCATCAACATCTAGACCTCTTCTTATAACCTCTTTTATATATTCAATCGCATTAGAAAAGGAGTAACCTACCTCTTGGGACATTGTCGCACCAGCTTCTCTCATTACAATACCTCGAATATTGAAGGGATAGAACTTGGGCATCTCCCTTGTGCAATATTCTACGATGTCTGCAGCAATTTTTAGTGCTGGTTTGGGAGGAAAAACCCACATCCCCCTAGATACATATTCACAAAGCAGATCATTTGCCAATGTTCCGCTAAGGGTTGAAGGTGGCACACCTTGCTCTTCGGCGATTGCTATATACATAGCCAAGATAATGGCTGCTGGGGCGTTAATGTTAAAAGATGAGGCTATTCGGTCCAAAGGAAGACCATCATACATTGTCTCCATATCCTTAATGGTGTCGATAGCAACACCGACTCTCCCGACTTCATCTTCTGCAAGAGGGTCATCGGAATCCAGACCCATTTGGGTCGGGAGAGCAAAAGCGCATCCGACGCCATTATTGCCGCTCTCAAGGAGAAATTTCCACCGCCGATTTGTATCCTCAGGTGTGCCAAACCCTGAATAAAGCCTCATCTGCCAGAGGTTTTTTCTATACATCCCTGGATAGATACCTCGCGTAAAGGGATACTTGCCTGGAAAACCAATTTTCTCAATATAATTCACATCGGCTACGTCCGCTGGTGTATACAGGACTTTGATGGGTTGTCCCAGCTCGCTTTCTGCATCCGGCAGCGAGCCTACTTCGTAATCCGTCTCCCATTTTTTAGCCTCTTCTTTTATCTTTTGGATTTCGTCCATTACTACTGCTCCTCTTCATTTTTAGCATAGAAACAGATTTTCAATGGAAAGTTTCTTTTTTACCTTTGTGCAGTCTTCAACTCTTCTTGAACATCTTTAGGTACTTTTCCAGAACCTACACGCTCTTCTGTCCCAAGGCAAAAACTCCAAAGTTGCCTACCAACAATCTTTTCAACTATTCTTCCCAATTCCAGTATCTTGTTCACATTAATGTCAGTTTTTATCCCCATTCCTTCAAGCATTACTAAAAAATCTTCTGTACTTACTAATCCAGGATGTCTTGATACCTCAACCACACCCTTAAGCCCGGCCACGGGAACTCCACCGACAAAGCTTGCAGGCCACCCTCCCAAGCCACCCAACGTAGTCTCAAACCGTGTAACTCCTGTTTGCATAGCAGAGAGATAACATGCCAAACCCATTCCTCTCGCATCATGAACATGGAAAACATGTAATTTGGGGTCAGGAAATTTGCTCAGAACTTTTGTGAAATATTCGTACGTCTTATCTGGGGTTGCCTCCCCTAAATGATCAGGATGTTCAATATCGTCAACTCCAATTTTGAGAAGCCTATCACAGAATTCCAAAGCTCTTTCCATAGGATTGATTCCTGCTTCCTCAGGAGCAGGCGGACTAAAGATACCTGTTAAAACACC
>CAYHBF010000009.1:0-12504 GCA_964354835.1 uncultured Candidatus Saccharibacteria bacterium | reverse complement strand
TTTTTGATTTCAGTAAAAACTCTGGCTTTAGAACCAACCTTCTTGGAAAAACCTATTGAAATAGTTGAATTTATGATTCCTAAAGAAGAAAGAATTCAAAATTTAGAAAAAACATTTGCCACTATTTTTCAGATAATTCCTAAAGCCCAGGCAGCAGAAATAAACATTGTTGGAAGAACCCCATCCTCTTTTGCATTAAGAATAAAAAATAATGACATTTTCCATCATAAACTTTCTGGCAAACTTTTAATCTATAATTTCTTTGGGAAAAAGGTGGGGGAGACGGAAATACAAAGGACTACGATTTTGCCGGACAAAGTTCGTCAATTCCCGGTTAGCTTTTCGCCTGAGGTTCCGGAAAATTTAAAATGGCTGCCGGCTTCCATCTCTAATTTCTTAATTCAAAATACTTCTTTCGGAAAATGCCGAGTGGTTTTAGAGCTCGGTGAAGAAAAAAGCAAAATAGAACTAAACCAAGTTTTTGCTTTTTGGGTTCTGCCCTGGAAAATAATTTTAATTTCCATTTTCATTTTAGTTTTTTTGATTCTTCTTCGAAAACGCTTCTTGGTCGCCCTTAAGGTTTTAATAAGCCGTAAATCTTAAAGAAAAAATGATAAAAATTGACGTTTTGAGTTTTCCACAGGCTTGACAGGTTGATTTGTGTTATAATAAACAAAGGGAAAATTTTACCCGCTATGGTCGACGGGTAAGGTCAAAGTTTAAATAAAAATTTAGAAAAAATGAAAGAAAGAATTAAAAAACATTGGGATTTAACCTTAGCTCTGGGGCTCGGACTGGTTTTGACGATAGCGGGATTAGTAGGAATAATGGGCTGGTTAAAACCGGTTTATACTGAAGCGGCTACAACATCAAATGTTATAGTGACAGCTCAAATTAGAGAATATATATCAATTACAGCCAGTACAGATACAGTAGCGCTTACGCCGGATTTAATAGATACCTCTGGCGTGTATCACATCGGGAGTAGTACTGATGTGACATTGACCATTAATACAAACAGTTCTGATGGATACTCAATTACTGTAGAGACTAATAGTGACAATGGGCTTGTGTCTGGCCCTAACTCAATTCAGCTGGCAACGGCTACCGGTACAGCTGCTACCGGGACAGATACTTTCGGAATTCAGGCTTCGTCTACTGATATGGGCATTACCTCTTTGTATAGCTGGGCCACCAGCACCAATATCATAGGACGAGCGTCAACGACCGCTGCTAAAATGACAACCGATGCTTCTGCCGGAGAAAATCAACGTGCTTATGTAAAATTCAAGGCGAGCTGTGCCGTCGCAAAGCCTAATGGAGCCTATCAGTCCACGGTTACTTTTACCAGCCTTGCCACTCCGTAGAGTTGAATAAGATTAATTAAGACTAGTGATAAATTTAAAATGAGAAAGATTTTTCTTTTAGGTTTTTTACTGATTTTAGTTTTGATTTTAACGCGAGAAATATCGGCTCAAGGTGTTGGAACTGGAATTTCTCCTTTAGTTTTTGAATTAACGGGAAATCCCGGCGACATTATTGAAAATCAAGCCTATATATCTAATCCTTCGGATAATCCAATCGGGATAAAAATGACGGTTGAGGATATTGCGCCGTCAGGAGAAGAAGGTCAGGTCATAGTTGAGAAGCCCGAAACAGAAACCTATTCTATGGCTAGATGGATAAAATGTGAACCTGAAGAGTTTGCTTTACAACCAAAAGAAGGAAAGTGGGTGAAATTTACAATTACTATTCCCGAAAATGCTGAACCGGGTGGCCATTATGGAACTGTGGTAGCTGGAAGCGCAGCAGTAGCTGGGGCAGCAATTACTGGAGCAGCTATTGCGCCCAGAGTGGGTACTCTGGTTTTATTAACTGTCCCTGGTGAGATGAAAGAAATTTTGACAGTGAAAGAATTCAGCGCTCCTTATTATTCTGAATACGGGGCGATAAATTTTGCCGTTAAATTCGAGAATACAGGAACTGTTCATGTGAGACCAAAGAGCTTAATTACCATTACCAATTTGTTCGGAAAAAAGGTAGCCGACATCTATTTGCCAGAAAAAAATGTTTTACCCGGGGCGGTAAGAAAGATTGAGGCAACCTGGAATCAAAAATGGCTCTGGGGAGGAAAGTATACTGCCACCTTAACCGGGAATTACGGGACTTATAATAATTTTCTCTTATCTCCAGCTGTAATTAGTTTTTGGGCTTTCCCATGGAAATTTGGAGTTGCAATTCTGGTCGTAATAATACTGCTTATTTTGAGCAGACGGAGATGGGCAGCTGCTTTCAAAGTTTTAATTAAAGGCCAAAGTAAAAGCTAGAAGATAGAATCTAGAAAACACAAAAAATCGTTCAATATTCTATATTGAGCGGTTTTTTGTTAACCCCTCCCTTACTCATAGAAACTTAAACTTTAAAAACAAATGACTTCCCAAATTATGAGTAACGGGGTAAAATAAATAAATGGAAAAACTTGGGGGGATAAAAGTGAAAATATTGATTTTAGTTTTATGGATGTTTCTGATTTTTTTTCCAATTTTAGGGAGAGCTCAACAGGTTGATATAACAGTGGGCGCTACAGTAAGTGGCACCTCAGGGCCGCCGGTGATTTTTTGCGGAGATGGAATATGTAATGGTGTTGAAACTTGTGCTAGCTGTCCTGCGGATTGCGGTTCCTGTGGAGGAGGCGGTGGGGGGATTTATATTCCGCCTGAAACTACGGTTATTTTTAAAGGCAGGGCTTATCCTCTGGCTAACCTCACTATTTTAAAGAATGATACCGTTATATCTACCTTCAAGGCTCAAGAGACCGGATTATTTGAGAGAGAAATAAAAGGATTTCCCGGCGGAACTTTTAATTTTTCCATTTTTGCCGAGGATACCGACGGAAGAAGATCGGTGACTGTAGGTTTCACCGTTTCAATTTTGGAGGGTAGAACTACCACCATTTCCGGAATTTTTATTTCTCCGACTATTGAACTTGGTCCAACTCAAGTGGAACAGGGACAGTCGGTTAATATCTTGGGCCAAGCTTTTCCCCAGAGCCAGATTAATATTTTCGTTTCTTCAAACGAGATTGTTAAAGAAGCTCTGGCCGATACAAAAGGAAAATGGGCCTATAAATTAGATACCAGCCCTTTAGAGCTAGGAGAACACAAATCGAGAGCTAAAGCAATCTTTGGAGAAGGGGAGCAAAGTCCACTTTCTCAAATCCTGGCTTTTTTAATTGTGAAAAAGGGAGCTCTTGTTTGTAAGGGGGCAGATTTAAATTTTGATGGAAAGGTAAACATAATTGATTTTTCAATTTTACTTTATTTTTGGGGACAGAGAAATCCGTCTAACGGGTGTGCCGACATCAATTTTGATGGGATAGTAAATATAGTGGACTTCAGTATTATGATGTACTGGTGGACCGGGTAATTTAAAATCTAGAAATTAGGGGTTATGAAAATATTAAATAACTTTTTACAATGAAGAAATTTCAAAAATTAACAATTATTTTTTTATTTTTTATTTTCTATTTTCTATTTTCTGACTCAGTCTCAGCGGCGAGTTTATATTTAGTTCCGCAATCACAGACTATTTATCGGGATGAGTCTTTTTTGGTTGAGGTGAGATTGGATACTGAAGACGAAGCAATAAACGTTGTGGAGGCAGGATTAACGTTCCCGGCAAATTTATTAAAAGCTGTTGATTTTAACAAAGGAAATTCGATTTTAACTCTTTGGCTTGAGGAAACTAAAATTCAGGAGGGCGGAATAACCTTTTTGGGCGGAATACCGAATGGATTTAAAGGCGATGGTTTGTTAGGAAAAATTATTTTTTGGGGAATGGAAACTGGCAAGGCAAAGATTAGTTTTAAAGAAGATTCAAAAGTTTTGTTAAACAATGGTAAGGGAACAGCCGCTGAACTTAACTTTTTAGAAAGTAATTATGAAATTATTGAAAAACCGGAGGGATTACCGCAAGTTTCTTCTGAGTCACATCCGGACCAGAATAAGTGGTATAAATCCAAAACCCTGGCGCTTTATTGGGAACCAATAGAGGGAGCTGAATATAGTTACCAATTAAGCTTTGATCCGATATCTGAACCGGATGAAACTCCAGATAAGCCAGAACCAAAAGAGGGGGTAGCCTCTTGGATTGGGGCCATGGATTATGATTTAAAAGGAGAAGAAGACGGCATTTATTATTTTAGCCTCCGACAAAAACTACCAACTGAGGATTGGTCAAGGGCGGTAAGGTTCAGGGCAATGATCGATGCTACGCCGTCTGAAGAATTTACTCCAGAAATCGGTCAAGATTCAACAGTTTTTGAAGGAAAATATTTTTTGAGTTTTTTTACCACAGATAAAATGTCAGGAGTGGAGCACTATGAGATATTAGAAACTAGAAATCAGAAAATAGAAAATAGAATGTGGAAGGTGGGGGAGAGTCCTTATTTACTGGAGGACCAGAGTTTAAGAAGCAAAATTTTAGTGAAGGTAGTTGACAGGGCAGGTAATGAGAGAATCGCTGAGATTCCGCCCTCTAAAAAACCATTTCCATACTGGATAATTATACTGATTTTAACTGGAATAGGAGTGATTTGGTGGCTAATACACAGATTTATGCAGAAAAGAACACAGAAAAACACAAAATTTGTGTAGTTTTGTGTTCACATCTGTGTTGATTCGTGTAAAGAGATGATGAAAAAGTTATTTCTCATTGTATTTATTGGAATAATTTCTTTTTCGATATCTCATTCTGCTCTGGCTGCGGGGGCATTTTTGTATCTCTCTCCTTCTGAGGGAACTTTTTCAGTCGGTAGCACCTTTTCTGTCTCAATTTATGTTAACACCAAAGGAAATGAAATTAATGCGATAGAACTAGATTTAAAATTTCCGCCGGATATTTTGCAGGTAACCGCTCCTACTGCCGGAGCATCTTTTATCTCTGAATGGATAACGCCGCCCAGTTATTCCAACAGCGGTGGGACAGTTTCTTTTAAAGGAGGGGTACCGGGAGGAATCGTCACTTCGGCTGGTTTAATTTCGACCATCACTTTTAGAACAAAATCAGCCGGCATTGCCAGAATAGATTTTTTAGATTCTTCAAAAGTTTTACTTAATGATGGTAAAGGCACTCCGGTTTTTGCCCAAATTCAAGGAGGGGTTTATAAAATTTTAATTCCTCTCCCTGAAGGACCAAAAATTACTTCTTCCTCGCATCCCGACCCTGAAATTTGGTATTCAAATTCCAGTCCGATTTTTTCCTGGGAAGAAGAGGAGGGAGTGACTGATTTTAGCTTTAGTCTTTCCCAGAATCCTCTGGAAAATCCCGATAATATTTCTGAAGGAGATTCAACTTTAAAATCTTATGATATTTTTTCTGACGGTATTTGGTATTTTCATTTACGGGCTAAAAAGTACGATATCTGGGGTAAGACCAGTCATTTTGGGGTAAAAATTGACACTACTCCTCCTCAAAAATTTGAGCCCAGAATAACATTTAATCCCAACTTTGTTTTTTTTAAGGCCGAAGACCCTTATTCGGGAATAGACCATTATGAAATTAGTTTGGTTAACCTCGAGGAAACGCCAACCTCCGCTCCATTTTTTATAGAAGGTAACTCTCCTTTTAAAATTCCTTCAAATGCTCCAGGGAAATACAGTATTATTATTCGTGCTTACGATAGAGCAGGAAATTATCAAGAAATTGAAAATGAGTTTCAAATAGTTTCTTCAAACATTTCTTTTGTCTTTGGGAAAGGAATTCAGATAAGAAGAATTTTCTTTCCTTGGTGGTCAATTTACCTTGTTACATTTATCCTGGTTGCGGGAATGATTTGTTTAATTTTTTATCTTTTAAGAGGTAGAGGGTTTAAAAAAGGAATAAAGGAAATTGGAGAAGCCTTAAGAGAAATTAAAAAAATTGAAGAGAGAGAAACGGAAGCTCAAAAAATAAGAGAAAAATTTGAAGAAGAAAAACAAAAATTAGAAGAAAAACTGAAATAGCGTAGAGTCTGAAAAATATTATGAGGGATATCAAGAAAAATAAAATAGGTTTCAAGTTTCAAGTTTTAAGTTTGAAGAAGTTATTTTGGCTTCGTGTCTGTTTAGTAACATTATTTTATGTTGTTTTAGTGACACTGCCAGAGATAACGAGGGCAGAAGGAGCGTCTTTGTCAATTTATCCTCAAACGGGTTCCTTTACGGTTGGGAGTACCTTCGATGTTTCAGTTTTTGTAAATACCGGAGGAAAAAATGTTAATGCGGTAAAGGTAGATTTAAAATTTGACCCGGAAAAATTACAAGTGGTTACCCCGGCCAAGGGATTATCGGCGGTAGCAGGCTGGATTTTTCCTCCAAGCTTTTCAAGCACAAAAGGAGAAATTTCTCTGCAGGGAGGATTTGTAGCCGGCGGAATAAATACCTCAGAAGGCCTTATTTCAATTATAGTTTTTGAAGCTATATCTACAGGAAAGGTAGAAGTTAATTTTTTGGATTCTTCCAAGGTCCTGGTTGGTGAAGAGGAGGGAACCAACATTCTCACCTCGTTAAATAGGGGAACATATGAGATTCTCCTTCCTCCCTCAAAAGGTCCTAAAATTTTTTCTGAGAGCCATCCCGATCAGAACAGGTGGTATAAAAATAATTCTCCAGTTTTTAGTTGGGAGAAAATAGAAGGGACAACAGATTACAGTTACAAATTAGATGATGATTTTTTTGGAGAGCCGGATAATGTCGTTGATACCGAATCTTCCTCAGTTTCTTTTGAAGGAGTGGGGGACGGAATCTCCTACTTTCATCTTAAATCTAAAAAAGAAGATGTTTGGGGAGGAGCCAGTCATTATTCGGTTAAAATTGACGCCACTCCGCCTCTTCAATTTGAACCCAATTTAGAACCTTTCAGTTTTGCTGGAGGTAATTACCTGATAGTTTATTTTAATACCAGTGATTCCTTGTCTGGCATGGACCATTATGAAGTCAGAATTGTAGATTTGACTGATCCGGAAAACGTTTCTTTGTCGGGATGGGCCCGAGAAGAAAGCCCTTTCCGGCTCGGAACAGAAAAATCAGGAATTTTTAGAATTTTAGTAAGAGCTTTTGACGAAGCCGGAAATTTCCAGGAGGGAAAAATTCAGGTGAGGATATTTAGCCCCCCCCTAATCGTGGTAGGCGGAGGAGTTCAAGTCAGGGGGTTATTTGTGCCATGGTGGTTGGTTTATGTTTTTTCTGGTTTAATAATAATTTTTATTGGAATTAAAATATATTCTTTGTTAAGAAAAAGAAATTTAGCTAGAAGGCTTAAAAGAGAGGTGGCCGAAGCAGAAAAAGAAATTGAAGATGTAAAAAAATTAGAAAAAAGAATCGGAGAAATGAGGGTTTTAGAAGAAGAAGCTGGGAAAGAAGCCGAAAGATTAACCGAGAGATTAAAAGGTAAAGAATAGAAATCATGATTAAAAAATTAGCAATAGTCAGCTTAATATTGGGAATGCTTTTCGTGTTGCCGAAAATAACCGAGGCGGCAGGGGCTTCTTTATATTTATCTCCGGATTCGGGCACTTTTTTTGTTGGGAGTACCTTTGATGTTTCAATTTTTGTAAATACCGGAGGTGAGGATGTTAATGCGGTTCAGGTTGATATAAAATTTGACCCTTCAAAGCTCCAGGTTGCCAGTCCAACGACCGGAAAATCATTCATTTTAGTTTGGCTCGCCCAACCGACATATTCCAATACCCAAGGAACGATGAGTTTTATTGGCGGTGTTCCCACACCCGGAATTAAAACTTCGGCAGGGCTTGTGTCTACTGTAACCTTCCGAGCCGTGTCACCGGGCGAAACTTCGGTTTTATTTTTGGTTTCCTCAAAAGTACTTCGTAATGACCCCAAGGGAACCGATATTTTAACTTCAAAGGGAAGGGGAGTTTATAATTTAGAAATTCCTCCACCCGAAGGGCCAGAAGTTTATTCTCTAACCCATCCCGACCAAAACAAATGGTATAAAAATAATAATCCGACTTTTTCCTGGTTTTCCTGGGAGGAAGGAGTAACCGATTTTAGTTATAGTTTCGACCAGGACTCGGCCGGAGTTTCCGATAACGAGTCAGAAGGGAACCTGACTTCAGTCAGTTTTAGCGAAGTAGAAGATGGAATATGGTATTTCCACGTCAAAGCAAAAAAAGAAGAAATCTGGGGCGGGACAAGTCATTATTCGGTTAAAATTGATGCCACTCCGCCGGCTGCTTTTACTCCAACCGTTGAACCATCTCCCAATACAACTGAAAGAGAGCCATTGATTTCATTTATAACAACCGATGCTCTTTCTGGATTAGATTATTACCAGCTAAAATACATTGATTTAACTCCAGAAAGAAAAGAAGAAGAGACAGGTTTTTTTACAGAAGTTACCAGTCCTCACAAGCTCCCGTATTTAGAAATTGGGAAATACTTGGTGATAGTAAGAGCTTACGACGTGGCCGGAAATTGGCGGGAGGGAACGGTTAAAATTCAAATTTCATCTCCCGGAATTCAATTCAGAGGGATTATTATTCCTTGGTGGATATTATTTTTAATTTTGTTAATTATAATTATTTTGATTTTGTTTTACTTTTTAAATAAATACCGTAAATTGGTTGAAAGAGAAAAAGGAGAACTCGGAGAGACAGAAAAAAAATTAGAAGATGAAAAAGAAAGGATAATAATAGAAAAAATAAGAAGGGAGACAAGAGAAAAAGAAATAGAGAGACAGAAAGAAATTCAAAAGAAAATGAGTTCAGAAAAATTTTAATTAGATGAAAAACTCTAAGAACTTTCTGAAAAGAAAAAGAATCTGGAATCAGAAAGAAATCAACTTTTAAAAGAAATCAATTTGAAATATCAGAAGATTTCAGAGGAAGAGAATAATTTGAAAGAAAAAATAAAAGAAATAGATGGCATCCTAAAATCAATGACAGAGATTTAAAATTTCTAAACCCCATGAAAAAATCAATCCTCATTATAATTACTGCCACTTCACTTTTATTTTTAGGAGGTGTTTTTGATACAGATGCCAAGTCAGCTTTTTTTTATATTTTGCCATCGACGGGAAATCAAAAAATCTGGGAAACTTTTTCCGTGAATGTATTAATCAGTGCCGAGGGCACTGCTATTAATGCTGCTCAGGCCGAAATTTATTTTCCCCCAGAAAAGCTCAAAGTGATGAACGTTTCAAAGAGTAAATCTATTTTTACCCTTTGGTTTCAAGAGCCAAATTGGTCAAACTCTCAGGGAAAGATTTCTTTTGGCGGAGGTCTTCCCAGTCCCGGATATACAGGGGAAGCTGGGAGAATAATTACGATTTTTTTCCAGGGCAAATCCGAAGGTGAAGCAAAAGTTGATTTAGACAAAGAAATTATTACTGCAAATGATCCCTGGGGAACAAATGTTTTTTCTTCCAGCCAAGGTGCAACTTTTACACTTTTACCTTCTGAAAAGTTACCTCCGGTACGGCTTGAGGGCGACAATGAGCCTCCTTATCCATTTGAAATAACCGTAGATAATGAAGGGAACTTGGCCAATCCCCAGCCTCTTTTATATTTTGAAACAGAAGATGAAATTTCGGGGATAAGTTATTATGAATTAAAAATTGATGAGGGCGATATTTTCTCCCTTCTTCCCGGTCAGACCACCCCATTTCGTCTTCCATATCAAACTCCGGGAATCCATTCTGTTTCAGTAAGAGCAATAGATGAAGCCGGAAATTATACCGAAGCCACCAGAGAATTAAAAATAGAATCAATTTCTGTTCCAGTAATTACTGTTTGCCCTAAAAATTTTATTTCCGGAGGAGAGGTATTGTATATAGAAGGAACTGCCCCTCCAAATCATATAATAATTCTCTCTTTTAAAAGCGGTGAAAATTTGGTAAAAACTGAGGAAGTTTTTAGTAACGAAAAGGGAGAGTGGTCTTTTGAAGAAGAAGGATTATTTAAGCCCGGAATTTACAAAATCTCAGTTAAATCAGAAAGTTTAAATGGCGCTGTAAGCAATTCATCAGAAGAATGTATTTTTAAAACCATTCTTAGCGGATTGTCCATTGGGCCCTGGATAATAAGCTATAGTACCCTTATTTTAATAGCCAATTTGCTTTTGATTTTGCTTTTAATTATCGGTTTTTATCTTTTATTTAAAATTAAAAAAAATCAAAGCTCAATTAAAAGAGAAACCTTAGATTTAAAAAATAAATTTTCTAAGGAATACGAAGAACTTAAAAAGGACATTGAGAGAGAACTGGAAATCTTGAAAATGGCGAGGGGAGGAAGAGAAATCAGCGAAGAGGAAAAAAGGAGAGAAGAAGAACTTTTAAAGAATCTCGAGGATGTAAAAAGAGTTTTAGAGAAAGAATTAAAAGACATTGAAAAGATAGGAAGATAGGGAACTTGATTTTTGAATTAAATTTGATATCATAATTATTAAAAATGTATACCATTTTAGAAACCTATGCCAATTGCTAAAAAAATAATTGACTTTTTAGATAGAAACAAAATTAAATACGAAAAAATTTCTCACCGAACCGTTTATACAGCTTATGATAAAGCGGCAACTTTGAGGGTGAAGCCAAATATAATCGGGAAAACTCTAATTCTGAAAATTGACCCTTCGACTACGCTCAGGGCAAGCGCTGATTTGGTTGTGGCTTTAATTCCGGGGAATAGAAACTTGGACAAAAATAAATTTAAGAAATTAGTTAACAGTTACAGAAAAAAACAAAACCTGAGAGCGATGAAAAGTCTCGGCTTTATTTCCGAAAAATTGATGAAAAATAAATTCAAGGGAGTGAAAATTGGAGCTGTTCCGCCATTCGGTAATTTATGGAAGTTGCAAACTTTTATTGATAGAATTTTAACCAATCAGCCCAAAATTATTGTTAGCGGCGGCGATTACAATTGGTCAATAAAAATTACTCCAGCTGTTCTTAAAAAGACAACACTTGATTTAGTGGCCGGAAGTTTCAGTAAGCTCCGCAAATAAATGTATCACCGACTTATCTTGAAAATCTACAAAAGGGCGGCTGAAAAAATGTGCTTAGCTTGCGAGGAATTCATCAAGAATGGCTCGGCAATATTAGATTTAGGATGCGGTTCGGCAATAATCGGAAAGACATTTCAAGATTTTTTTCAGGCAGAGATAATTGGGGTAGATATCAGAGATATCCGGAGAGTAAATATTCCCTTTAAACTTTACGACGGAAAAAATTTACCTTTTGCTGAAAAATCATTTGATATTGTTTTGATAAACTATGTTTTGCACCATTGCCAAGACCCCACGGCGGTTTTAAGAGAAGCAAAAAGAGTTTCAAGAGATAAAATCATTGTTTTTGAAGATTTACCCGAGGGCTTTCTATCTGAGCTGATTTGCCGGCTTCACAACTTGAGTTATCATTTATTCCGTCAGCAAAATAATCCTTCTTTTTTCAAAACCGAGAATCAATGGGAGAAGATTTTTCAGGAAATTGGATTAAAGGTTATTTTTAAAGAAAGAAGGCATAATTTTCCTTACCGAAAAGAATTATTTGTTTTAGGATAATAGCGGGCACATAGTTCAGCGGTAGAACGCTTCTCTGATAAAGAAGAGGTGGAAGGTTCAACTCCTTCTGTGCCCACAAAGCCCAAATTTTAGTATGGGGCATAGGTAGAAGGCGAAGTCCCGTACTCAGCTTTGCTGTAGTACTGGGATTCAATTCCTTCCGCGCCCATAAGTAAAAAAAATTTTAGTAATCAATACTGGCAAGATAAAATATAGATTTAATTAAATTATGAATTGGTATTTGATTATTTATTTTTTTGCGGGGGTTTTGCAAGATTTTATATTTACTTTAAATTTAAGATATGTTGCCCAGCGCAAGATTCTACTCGCTATGGTTACTTCGTTTTTCACGGTAGTGGTGAATTTAGTAGTGCTTTATAATATTCTTACTCAATTGAATTCAGGAAAGAGCATTTTATCAATCGTTATTTATGCTTTAGGGATTGCTGTAGGAACTTTTTTAGCGATGAGATTCAAAATAAAATCTCAAATATAAAATTTGAATAAATTATAGGGGCCCGTAGCTTAGTGGTAGAGCGCTTCATTTGCAATGAAGAGGTCAGCGGTTCAAATCCGCTCGGGTCCACCCTTCGATACAACTCAGGGCAAGCTCTGCCAAAAACCAAAGAATCGCCCTATACCTTACAGGTCGGGCGGTTTTTTGGTAGAATAAGGGAATATGAACAATTTAAAACCTCTTTGTTTATCAACCTTTTTAATAGGACTTTTTTTATTTTCCATTCCCCAGATTTGTAATGCAGATACGGGGGTAAGCTTATTTTTACTTAATAATCCACCGTTTTTTGTAATTATTGCTTTCATGGGCGTTTGGATTATAGAAGCTCTTACCATTAGAAATAAATTAATTGGAAAATCTAATAAAGCGTTTTTTATAGCCCTTTTTATAAATTTAATTACTAGTTTGTTAGGTTTTTTAATTACTTATTTA
>CAYHBF010000008.1:0-21015 GCA_964354835.1 uncultured Candidatus Saccharibacteria bacterium | reverse complement strand
AGAAACTTAATAGAGGTTTTTGATAAGGTTTACAAATCGACGCCGTCAATAAAATTAAAAATAGAAAGGCTTCGTCATAAATATAAAAAAAATCCCAAAAGGTATACGCCTCCGCCGTTTAAATAGGGCGGTTTTTTGGTCCTCCTTCGCCCTTCGGGCTACGGAAGGATGCAGCAGAATGGGGCTTTGACCTCTTTTTTTAAATTTGGTATAGTGAAAAAACGTCCTCATGAATAAGGATTTTTTAATTCAATTAACAAATAATCTTTATCAGCTGACTTTGCTTTTTCCAAAAAAGGAGCCCTTGAGGTATAAAATGAGAGAATTGGCTGATGAAATTTTAAATGATTTCTACAAGGACCAAAATCCAGAAATTTTCAAGAATTTAGAAGTTCTGGATAGTTTTTTTGAGGTGGTCAAGAATCAAAGCTGGGTAAGCCAAAATGAAATATTGTCTCTTCAGGAAGAATATAGTAAATTAAAGGGAGATTTAGAAAGTTCTCCACAGCCCAGTCAAATCCCAGAAAAAAATAAAATTTTTGAAGAACTAAAGACAACTGAACTTAGAGCTGAAAATGTTTCCCAATTTTCTAATTCTCGTCACGGCAAAATCTTGGGAATCTTAAAAGAAAAAGGCAGGGCTCAGGTTTGGGAGATAAAACAAATTTTTCCAGAAGTCAGCAAAAGAACTCTCCGCCGAGATTTTGAACAAATGGTGAATCAGGGTATAATCGAGAGGATGGGAGAGAGAAATAATACTTTTTATCAGATACCGAGCAACAGAGGTGAAAAAAGGGAATTGGGTTCTCTTCGTACAGAAACTGGATAGGACATACATATATATTATATTAGTAGGACATGATGTCCTACCTCGTCTGATTGTTGATACCTGATTTCAACAGACAAATTTTATGGCGAATTTGAAAAAAGTCTTCAGTAAAATATACGACCAATATATTGAGAAAATATATCGGTTTATTTTTTTGAAGGTTAATTCTGAAGAAATTGCCCAGGATTTAACTTCGGAGACTTTTTTACGGGGCTGGGAAAATTTTAAAGAAAAAGGAGATAAAATTGAGAATCCGTCAGCTTTTCTCTATCAAATTGCCCGAAATCTTGTTATTGACCATTATCGGGAAAAAAGCAAAGCCCAGCTTATTTCAGCTGAATTTACTCAGATTTTAGACCCCCGACCTAATATGGAAGAAAGCGCTATCTTAAGGTCTGATGTTGAACAAATTAGAGGGGTTTTAACCAATCTAAAAGAAGATTATCAAAATGTCATTATCTGGCATTATCTGGATGACCTACCTATTTGTGAAGTGGCTAAGCTCTTAGATAGGTCAGAAGAGGCCACTCGTGTCCTACTTCATCGGGCCCTTGAATCTTTAAGAAAAAAAGTTAACAATGTTTAAATTTTTATGAAAAAGACTTCCTTTTTAATTTTTTTAATTTTCTTTGGCCTAGGCCTTATCTCGGGAATTTTAATTTACCAGTATGTTTTCCTGAAGCAATTTCCGATTGAACCCCTTATCCTGTCATTTCAAAAACCGGAAATTTCAAATAAAAATGGAGATAATTCCTTTCCTCCCTCAAAAGAAGGGGCTTTAAAGAAGATTGAAGTTGATTTATTTCAACAAAAGATGATTTTGTTTGAAGATAGTGAAATTATAAAAGAAATTCAGGTTTCAACCGGAAAAAAGGATACCCCGACTCCGACCGGAAAATTCAGGGTAATCCATAAATCAGCCATGGTTTATTCAAAAAGCGTTGATTGCTGGCTGCCTTTCTGGGTTGGTTTTACTTCTAACGGAGAATACGGTTTCCACGAACTGCCAATTTGCAAAGGGGAGAGAGTCGGCGAAAATGAGGTGGGAAAACCAGCTTCTCTGGGCTGTGTCAGGTTAAATATGGGGGATGCCGAAAAATTATATAATTGGGTGGATATTGAGACCAAGGTTGAGATTTACGAATAATCCTAAACTGTAACAAATTGGCCTTTTTTCCGTCATAATTTAAGCAATGACCTCAGAAGAACTCATCGGCAAAATTAGAGAACTGCGCCAGATCAAACCCAGAAAAGACTGGGTTTTATTAACTAAAACCCAGATTTTAGGTGAAGATAAGCCAGTTTTTTCTCCCTTTTTCATCTTTAGGCCAGTTCCAGTTTTTGCTGGTGTTCTTTTTGTTTTTATTCTTTTTGGCTTTTTGGGAACTAGCCAAAATTCCCTACCCGGTGACCTACTTTATCCAATAAAGAAAATTACAGAAAAAGCCCGGGTAGTTTTTGTTTCTGAGACCGGAAAACCAAAAGCAAACCTTGAGCTGGCAAATAAAAGACTTGAAGAGATAAACCAAATTGCCCAAAATAATGAAGTCAGAAAACTGGTTCCGGCAATAAATGAATTTCAGGCCAGCATTTCAAAAGTAACCGAGAATTTAACCGCCTTAAAGGGAGCCGACGTTAAAGAAATTGCCAAGGAAGCTCAAAAAATAGAAGAAAATAAAAAGAAGATTGAAAGCTTGGGGGTTGAAGTCGGCGAAACCGAGGAATTAGAAAACGCCTATAAAATTTTAGCTGAAAGAGAAATTAAAAATTTAGAGCAGAATTCCTTAACCGAAACACAGGAGGAAGCTTTGAAAGAAGCAAAAGAATATTTTGAGAAAGGGGATTTTGCAACCGCCCTGATTAAAATCGTTGAAGCAAGCCAGATAAAATAATTTAGTTTTCCACAGAGGTAACCTTGATTACTTTTTGTTGTTTATTTATCATTAAAAATTGAAAGTCGCAAGCCCCGCACCAATCCCGCTGAAGCGGGATGGTACAGGGTAAACTCGTGACCAATACGTAAAGTCGCGAGTAAAACGGTCGATGCGACCGAGAAATAAAAAATAAAAATAAAATTAAAAGATAAAATAAAATGAAAAAAAAGATTATTTCGATTGTTACTAGTTTGACTGTAATCACGATGATGATGCCGATGGCCCCCGTCATGGCGACAATTAGCGCTGGATGCAGGGCTAACCTTAACACATGTACGATTGCAGAACTGATAGAATACTCTGCGGAGTTACAAGCTCAATTAACTGCTCTTCAGGGTACAACCCCAGCTGCCACTTATACGGGCATTCCAGCTGGCTTTACTTTCGCTAAGAATTTAAGCCAGGGAATGACTGATTCCGATGTCGTCAATTTGAAAATCGTTTTGGCGGCTGAAGGATGTGTTACAGGTTTGAGCAACAACCAATATTTTGGTTCTCTAACCTTAGCTGGCGTAAAATGCCTTCAGTTAAAATACAAGACCCAAATTTCAGCAGCAGCTGGATATACCATTTCGGCTTCAGGCTTTGTGGGAGCCGGAACCAGGACCCAGTTAAATGCTTTATTGGGTGGTACTGGAGGTGGTGGTGTAATTCCTCCGCCTGTCGGCGCTGCGCTTTCAGTAAGTCTGAATGCGGCTTCTCCGGCATCAGCTAACATCGTAACTGGCTCTGCAAACAACGTAGTAGCCATTTTAGACTTTGTTGGTTCAGCTAGCGCTGCAACTCAGATTAATACCTTAAGAATCAATTCTTATGGTACCGTTAATCCCAACGCAGCAACTGATATCTCTGGTATTAAGATTTTTGACGGAACGAATCAGGTTGGATTTACAATGACCTTAATAGGAGGTCAAGTCACCTTCGCTTTTGCTCCGGCAATCACAATACCAGCCGGCGGAACTAAACAATTGAAGATTACCGCAGATATTGCAGCTACTGGCGTTGCCACAGTAATGACAACTGTGAGACTCGGAATTTCTGGCGCGACAAGTATCGGAGGCGCTACTTTCACCGGGACTTTCCCGGTTGTGAGTAACACCTTTACGATTGTTCCAGGAGGCGCTCTTGGTGCAATTGCTGTAACAGCAGGCGGTGTTGTTCCGGTGAATCTTACAAGAGTGGGAGCTACTGATGTGGTTTTAGGAAACTTTATAGTTTCCGCAGGTACTGTTGAGGATCTCAGCGTATCTCAGTTTAATGTCCTTGCTACTTCCACCATGCTTGATTCCGATGTTACCAACGTCCGTCTTAAAGTAGATGGAGTTTTACAAGCAGGTTCAGGCACCTTCACATTGAGAAGGGCAACTCTTAACTTTGCTTCGCCTATTCCTGTTACAAAGGGAACGTCAAAAGTCTTCCAAGTTATTGGTGATATTGCATCTGGCGTAGGCAGACAGATTGAGTTGGGAATGCAGGCCAACGGCGTTTTAGCAAATGGGGCACTAACCGGTGTTGGTGTCGCAGGTCCTGCAGTAACTTTCTATCTTGGCTTACCCAATGACATTGTCATGAACCGAGGAGGCTTGAGTGTTGCGGTATCCGCCTCTTCTCCTCAAGGGACAGCTGCTGTTCTAACAAGATCAGTTATAGCTCAGACTTTGGGTGTTTATGACATAAGAGCAATTGGTGAGAATATTTTAGTCACCAATGTTAACCTGACCTTCACTGATAACGCAGTCCCCGCTTCAGGCACAATTGCCACAATTGGTTTATACGATGAGTATGGAGCTTTGCTTTCCAATTTCCAGACCGTGACCGATGCCCTTATTGCCACTAACTTGTGGGGTGGAGCCGCGGTTCCGTTTGTTCTAAACTGGACCGTCCCGGCCAATACCACAATGAAGCTCTACATCAAAGGTATAACCAATGGTATTACCGCGCCCAATCCTGCTAGCATTGTTCCTACCTTACCTGGTGCTGCAGCTATTACTGGTACAGGTTTGTCTTCAGGCGGTGTAGAGGGAGCAGGCAATATCGTTGTTGTTTCAGCCTTGGCTTTACCGGTAATTACTATCTGGCAAGGTCCTTTGTTTGGTTTAATTGGAGATGTTTTAGTCACTCCCAGAAACCAAGCAATATTGGGTCCTGTTTCTCAAGCCGTTGTAGCCACTATTAAGGTTACAGCCGGAAGAGAAGATCAGACCTTAAGAAGTTTGGATCTGGCATGTAACACGGCTGGTGGAAACTGCGCCAATTACTACAGTAATGTGGCCATATACGACGGTGCCACCCAGATTACCAACTATGTTGTTCCTACTGCTGCCAGCACTACATTCGCTGCGCAAGATATTATCAACCCGTTGACCTTCACGGTTGGCGTGCCCAAGACCTTAAAGATTGTTGCCAATACCTTAGGTATTGCTGCAGGTACGTCTTCATGGGCTATTGATGCTGGTGGTATGAGAACGGCTGGGGTTACCTCAGGTCAGATTGCATTAAGCGCTGCCACCGATTTGAGAACCAATTCCGGTGGTTTGGGTGCAAATACTGGCGGTGTACTAACTGCATTTCCCGATGTTTTGGAAATGAAAGTGAACGCAATTTCTCCTTCCGGGACTATCTCCAGGGACACATTTGGTACGGTTGCGAAATGGGATTTAATTTCCCGCGGAGTTGATCCCTTGGGAGTTGACGTTTCTAGTATTTTCTTTACTTCAAAGACTGGAGGATTAACGAGCGCTACAAATACTGATACCGGTTTGGTAAGGCTATACGACGAGACCAATGGAGTTGTTTTGTCACTTCCCGCTTCTACAACTATTGATAAAGATCTTGGCACAATCAGATTCCAGATGGCTACAGGCACCCTCAGGGTATCACCGCTTGCTCCGACAACGATATCTCTACAGATGACCACTGTCAGCACGGCTAAATTCCCGGCTTACACCAGCTTCTGGTTTACGGTTATTAACGCGGCCAGCACTACGGTTACGGCCGCTATAGGCGGTGCAGCTCGTGGAACTGGCTTTGGCGGATCAGTTTGGTCAATTCCTACTGACGCTTACAAGGTTTCATTGGGTCTCTAATACGCAATTTCGTCTTTCAATTCCGTCTTTCCTTGTGACCCAGCTCGGCTGGGTAGACGGCAAAACCCCCACCAAATTTGGTGGGGGTTTTGTTTTCTTTTGTTTTTTTGTTATAATTAAAAAAGATAAAATATTTATAGTAATTTCAAATTTCAATATGATAAAAATTATAAAGATTCTTTGTTTTAGCTTAGTATTTACTTGTCTTTTTTTTGCAGTTCAGGCAGAAGCCGTGGCTCCAAATCCCATTACGAATTTAGAATGCTTTTTCTCAGGAATGCCGGGAGCTGTCTGGTTGACGTGGACGCCGCCTGCCGGCGCAGTAAGATATGATGTAAGATATGCTCTCTCCGGAATATCAGAAAACGATTACAATCTTACTTACCAATTTTCCCAAAACTGGCAGGGTTCTGCCAATAACGGGTTAGTTGATTATTTGACCAGCAATAGAACCTGGTTTTTTGCGATAAAAAGCATTAACGTTGGGGGAGAAACTTCCGGGATTTCAAATGTCGTTTGGTGTTTTGTGCCGACCACCACGACGCCGACAATAACACCGCCAACTTCGCAAATTACGGATCCTGCCGAGGGAACTACAATTGCGGTTGGTAAAGATTACGTTATTAAAGGACAAAGTGCAGCTACCGGCGGTTCTTCGGTACAGAAAGTTGAAATTAGTTTTGACGGAGGAAAGACCTGGTCTTTAGCGATACCGAAAGAAAGAGTCGGCGCAGGCTTTACTTTTGAATATCTTTGGAAAAATCCGGCTGCCGGAACTTATAGTATAAAAACCAGAGCCACTGATTGGGTGGGGAATGTTGAGACTCCCGGAGCAGGAATTAATGTGATGGTTGCTGTCCAAGCGCCAGTTGTCCAGCCGCCAGGTGAACAGTTGACGGTTGAGGATTCGCGGGCTAAAATAGCCGAAATCCAGCAAAAAATTATTCAGATCTTGCAAAGGCTTATTCTTCTTATTCAGCAACAGGTGGCAAAATTTTAGGCAAGGCGGTAATTTTCATTTTTTTCCTTAGAGTTGGTTAAAGTCTCGGGTATTTTCTCGAGATTTTGCTTTTTTTTATTTTTTGCTATATACTAAAAAAATAAGTTTTTAATCTCCAATTTTTGAATCTTTGGCCAATGTCTAAAAATCCAAAAACAATAACTATAATAATTTTTGTCGGGGTGATATTCTCAATCTTTCCGGTTTTTGTTTCCGCTGCCAGTATAGGGGAGAAAGTCAATTTTTTTGTAGATCCTTCTTACGATTCTTCGGCAAGATATCAAATTTCGGCAACTTTGCAAAAAACCGCGCCGCGACTTTATTTTTATATTGATGACGTTTGGTGGAATTCCTTGGATTTGAATAAAAAAAGCGAGATCAATTCCGCCCTTGATTCTGTTGCAGACGAGTTTAATTCAAAAATTTATCCTATCCTGACAAATACCTTTGGTCAGATAAACGACCCGGGGATAGACAATGACTCTAATATTACGGTTTTGATTAATCCTATGGTAGATGAGGCCGGCGGTTATTTTAATTCTGGCGACGGCTATTCAAAATTGCAGAGTCCGAAATCCAATGAAAGAGAAATGTTTTATCTCAATGCCAAACATATTGAAGAGTCCCAGGCTAAAGGTTTTTTTGCCCACGAATTTATGCATTTAATTACTTTTAACCAAAAAGAAATTCTTAGAAAGGTTACCGAAGAGGTTTGGTTGAATGAATCCTATTCAGAATATATTCCAACTCTGCTTGGCTATGATAATATTTACGAAGATAGTAATCTCCAAAGGAGAGTCAAAATTTTTTTAGAGAGGCCCAACGATTCTTTAACGGGTTGGCAAAATAAATCCTATGATTATGGAGTACTTAATCTTTTCACTCAATATTTGGTTGACCAATACGGTTCGAAAATTTTAGTTGACTCCATACATTCTTCAAAAATTGGCATTCCTTCAATAAATGAGGCCTTGGCAAAAAATAATTTTAAGGAAAACTTCTCTCAAGTTTTTACCGACTGGACAATCGCTGTTCTGGTGAACGATTGTAATTTGGGTCAAAAGTATTGCTATTTAAATCCGAATTTAAAAAATCTTCGGGTCACTCCTTTAATCAATTTTCTTCCTTTGGTGGGGGAGAGCAGTTTATCAATTATTCACCGGACTTCTGATTGGGCGGGAAACTGGCAGAAAATTATTGGCGGAAAAGGAGATCTAACCCTTGAATTCAGCGGAGCTGGTGATGTTCAATTTGAAATTCCTTATTTGGTTTGCGATTATCAAGGAATTTGCAATATAAAATTTATGGATTTGAATAAATCTATCGGGAAAATTACTATTGCCGATTTTAACGATAAATACGCTTCTTTGACCATTATTCCTTCCATCCAAACAAAAATTTCCGGATTTGACGGGACGGAATCATTTTATCTTTTTTCCTGGAAGGCCACGATTACTGATAAAACTACGGAAGAACAAGAAGAAGAATTAATAACACAACTTCTGGTTAGAATTGAATCTCTGCAAAAAGAAATTGCCAAAATCCAAGCTCTAATAGCCCAACGGCAGGGAGGCAGTACTCCGACAAGTATCCCGGCTGGCTTTAGGTTTGAAGAAAACTTATCAGAGGGCATGACTGATACTGATGTGGTTTATCTAAAAATTGTTTTAGCAAAGGAAGGTTTGGTAAACGGCCTTAAAAATAATGAATATTTCGGCTTCCAAACGAAGGCGGCGGTCATCCGTTTCCAAGAGAGATATAAAAATGACATTTCGGCGACTGCCGGCTACACTATTTCCGCCTCAGGCTTTGTTGGAACTGGAACTAGAGCCAAACTGAACGAGGCATTACTGAGATAGAGGGACTTTTTGATACTTATTGATACCTCTTGACACCCATTCTCGGGTGTCTTATTATTAAGTTAGAGATATTATTTAAAAAATTAAGACCCGAGGGTCATTAAAACATTTATGTCGGAAATTAAACCAAAAGAAATTTATACAACTAAAGAGGTTCAGAATTTTTTAAAAGTAAGCTCCAGTACAATTAAAAGATTGTTAAAAAAAGGAATAATCAAAGCTTACAAAGTGGGCGGAACTTATAGGATTTGGGGTGACGAAATTTTAAATTTAGTTTCTCCAAAAGTCGAAGAAAAAGTTTATAAAGCTTATGACAAAATTCGCGAAAAGACCAGAAAAACCATTGAAAAATGGTGATTTTTTATGGCAAACTTATCTAATTACAAAGCAGTGATTTTAGCCGGCGGAAAGGGAACTCGGCTTTATCCCGTTACTTATGAAATTCCAAAACCTTTGCTTCCGGTGAAAAGAAAACCAATTATAAATTATTTGATTGACCTTTTTTGGAAACAAGGAGTTAGGGAAATTGCCGTTTTGATTAGCCAAAACTTTGAGGAGGAATTTTTGTGGTGGAGGAAGAGGTATTATCCAAAAAATAATATTTTAATTGTAAAAGAGAAAAAGCCTCTGGGAACTTTGGGCGGCCTTTTTTATTTAAAAGATTGGATTTCAAATAAACCTTTCTTTTTGACCAATGGCGATGAATTGAAAAAGATAGATTTGGGGAAAATGGCTGATTTCCACAACCAAAAATCTGTTTTGGGGACGATAGCCCTGTTTAAGGTGCCCAATCCTCAGGATTACGGCGTGGTGCTCTGCAAAGAAGGAATCGTTGAACAATTTTTGGAAAAACCGAAAAATCCGCCCTGTCAATACATCAACTCCGGCATTTATCTTTTTTCTTCGGAAATTTTCAAAAAACATCCCGGTCCTAAATTTTTAATGGCCGAGACCGATATTTTTCCGAACTTAGCCAGAGAAAAGAAATTGGCCGGTTTTAAATTTGAAGGAAAATGGATGGATACGGGAACGTTCCAGCGTTACGAAAACGCCTTAAAACATTGGCGAGCTTAAATAATAAATTTTTATGGCTTTTCAAAAAAAACAAATTAAATCAGGAATATTAGGCTATGGAGAGGTTGGAAAAGTCATAGCCAAATTTTATAAAAATCCCCGCATAAAAGATTTAAATAGAGACGACGGATTAGAAGGAGTGGAAATTTTACATGTTTGTCTTCCTTGGAGCAGAGACTTTGTCAAAATTGTCAAAAAAGAAATTAAAAAGATAAAACCAAAACTGGTAATTATTCATTCAACAGTAGCTCCGGGAACTACCAAAAAGATAGGCGGAATGGTTGTCCATAGCCCGATCAGGGGAATCCATCCCCATCTTTTTAATGGTATTAAAACCTTTGTGAAATATATTGGCGCCGATAATGAAAAAGCCGGCAAAATGGCTAAGAAACACCTAGAAAGCCTGGGGATTAAAACGACGTTATTTATCCCTTCGATTACTACTGAAATTGGGAAACTTTTGGATACCACTTATTACGCTCTTTGTATCGCCTGGCACGGAGAAATGAAAAAAATTTGTGATAAAGCCAATATAGACTTTGAAAAAGCGATAATTGATTTTAATAAAACCTATAATGATGGTTATAAAAAATTGGGGAAATCAAACGTTACCAGGCCGGTTCTTTATCCTCCTCGAAATAATATAATAGGCGGTCATTGTATAATTCCTAATGCAGAAATTCTTGCTAAATATTTCAAAAGCAAAGCGCTTGATTTAATTTTTGAGTACAATAAAAAAATAAAAATAATAAATAATTAATATTTAAAAATAAAAAAATATGCCAGAAAAAATTTTAGTTACCGGAGCCGGCGGTTTTATCGGTCATCATTTAGTAAGATTTTTAAAGAAAAAAGGTTATTGGGTCAGGGGAGTTGATATCAAATACCCAGAGTTTTCGCCCAAAGACGAAGCGGATGAATTTTTACTTTTGGATTTAAGAGATTTCAGAAACTGCCTTGAGGCAATTAAGGGCGTGGATAAGGTTTATCAATTGGCGGCAAATATGGGAGGAATAGGCTTTATAACCAGTGTCAGGGCCGATGTTGTCAGGGACAATATTCTTATAAATACAAACATGGCCGAAGTCTCACGATTTGTCGGGATAAAAAAATTATTTTTTTCTTCTTCGGCCTGTGTCTATCCGCAATACAAACAAAAAGATGCCAATATCGTACCCCTTAAGGAAAGCGATGCTTATCCGGCAGATTGCGAAGACGGATATGGGTGGGAAAAATTGCTTTCCGAAAGAATGTATAAAAATTTTCACGATGATTACGGATTGGAAGTAAGGATTTCCAGGTACCATAATATTTACGGTCCCGAAGGAACATACGACGGAGGGAGGGAAAAGGCGCCGGCGGCTCTTTCCAGAAAAATAGCTTTAGCAAAAGACGGAGACGAGCTTGAAATTTGGGGTGACGGACAGCAAACCAGATCTTTTTGTTATATTGATGACTGCCTTGAGGGAACCTATCTCTTGATGGAATCTGAATGGAAAGACCCATTGAACATCGGTTCTGACAGACTTGTAAGCATTGATGAGATGGTTGATATCATCAGCAGGGTGGCTGGTAAAAATTTAAAGAAAAAACATTTATTAGACAAGCCCCAGGGAGTAAGAGGTAGAAATTCTGACAATACTTTGTGCAAAAAGATTCTTGGTTGGGAACCAAAAGTTTCCTTAGAAGAAGGTTTAGAAAAAACCTATAAATGGATTGAAAAACAAGTTAATTATGCAAGTTAAAAATTTCACCGATATCAAATCTCTTTTATTTAATAACAAGACGGTCAGACAGACGATCTTTAAAAACACTTTTTGGCTATCAATAGGAATGGGCGCCAATAAAATATTAGGTTTTCTTTTGTTGATATATGCCGCCCGGATTTTAGGGGCAACAGAGTACGGAAAATTCAGTTTCGCGCTGGCCTTTATATCTCTATTCGGAATTTTCCAGGACCTAGGTCTCACTGCAATAGTTACCCGTGAGTTTGCAAAGGAAACAAAAGTCCCCGAAGAAGAAAAGAAAGAACGCGAAGAATTTCATTCGCTTATTTCTCTTGAAATCTTGCTGAGCGTTATTGCTTTTTTTCTGATATTGTTCGGCAGTTTTTTTATTACTCCCGAGCCCGACATCAGAAAGGCGATTCTTATTCTCGCCGCTTACGGTTCGATGAACAGTATGATCGCATTCTTTTGTTCTTTTTTCCAGGCAAGACAAAAAATGGAATACCAAACTTCGCCGATAATTATTCAGGCCGCCTTGGCAACCGTTCTTGGTATTTTTTTCCTATTCCGTTTTCCATCGGTTGTAAATTTGAGCTACGCCTATCTGTTTGCCAGCGTAGCCGGCCTGATATTAATCTGGATTTTGTTTAATATAAAGATATTCAGTTTAAAAATTTCCTGGCGGGGTTCCGTCTGGCGGAAATTTCTACTGATGTCATGGCCGGTGGCTTTAATGGGTTTATTCGGAGTTCTTTATAATTATATAGATTCAGTGATGATGGGATATTGGGGAATGATAGCCGAAACCGGCTGGTATAACGCTGCATACAGGATAATTTTTGTTGTGTTGATACCGATGGGATTATTTTCCGGGAGTTTTTACCCGGTTCTGAGTAAATTTTTCAGAGAATCAAAGGAACAATTACAGAGGGTTTGGAATTACCAAATGCAAGTGATGATATTGCTCGCGCTGCCCCTTATGGTGGGCGGAATTGTTTTAGCTCCGCGACTTATTTATTTTTTTTATCCGTTCAGTTTTTCTCCTTCAATTTTGGCTCTCCAGATTCTTATGGTGATGGCCGGCCTAGTTTTCATTTATCGGCCACTTCTCGACGTTTTAATCGCTTCCAACCAGCAAAAAAGCACTTTTTGGATTACTTTTTCTGGGGCCTTGATTAATATTTTGCTGAATTTGTTCTTGATTCCGAAATACCGCCTGTACGGAGCTTCAATTGCAACGGTTGTTACTTACATAATTATTATTTCAATAAGCGTATGGCTTATGGTAAAACTAACTTCAATCAGAATTCCCTTTCTTAAATTCCTGTCTTATTTTGGAGCGGCGAGTTTGTCTAGCGCATTAATGTATTTTATTATAATCCAACCAAAAATTTATAATCTTAATGTTTTACTTTCAGTTACGATCGGAGCTTCGGTATATTTTCTCTGCTTATTTTTTTTGAAAACAATGGCAAAGCCAATTTATAAATCTCTTTTTATTGAGTCTGTTTAATTTTTTGTTAACGTTAAAAATTATGAAGAAAAATAAAATTTTAGCGATAATTCCAGCCAGGGGAAGTTCAAAAGGTATTCCGAAGAAAAACATAAGGATGCTTGGCGGAAAACCACTTATTGCTTGGTCAATAGGCGAGGCATTACAAAGCAAATATATAAATAGGGTAATAGTTTCCACCGATAGCGACGAGATTGCGAGTGTTTCAAGGAAATATAAAGCGGAGATTGCAAAAAGACCTGATGAATTGGCTACTGACATGGCAAAGACCATTGATGTTGTTTTGGATCTTCTGAATTCTCTGAAAAAACAAAAATATGAACCCGATATCGTCATTCTGCTGCAGCCGACCTCGCCCCTGAGAACTGTGCAAGATATCGATGAATCAATAAAAATTTTTCTTGGAAAAAAATGCGAATCGGTAGTCAGTTTTTGCGAGTCAAATTCGGTTTTGTGGAGCTTTAAAATCGAAAAAGAATACGCAAAGCCGTTTTTGGGAAAAGAATACCTAAAAAAACGAAGACAGGATTTACCAAACGTTTATCTACCCAATGGCGCTGTATACGTCAGCACTCCCAAAAATCTGTTAAAATACAAAGGTTTTTACGGAAAGAAAATACTGCCCTATATTATGCCTAAAGACAGAAGCGTGGATATAGATTATGAATTAGATTTTAAAATGGCGGAATTATTAATGAGAAAATAATTAATGAACATAAAAATAGGCAAAAAAATAATTAGCGGAAAAAACCCTTGTTTTATTGTGGCTGAAATCGGAGTAAATCATAATGGTTCTCCGGTTTTGGCGAGAAAAATGATTTTGGCTGCCAGAAAAGCGGGAGCTGATGCCGTCAAATTCCAGACCTGGAAAACGGAAAATATTATTTTAAAGGATGTTAAGATGGCGGATTATCAAAAAGAAAACTTGGGAGGAGTTAATGAAAGCCAGTTTGAGATGATAAAAAAACTGGAACTTCCTTTTAAGTATTATCCTGAATTAAAAAAATTGGCCGAGAAATTAGGATTGGTTCTTTTTTCCACCATGGAAGACAAAGAAAGCATTGATTTTTTGGTAAAAAAATTAAAAATTCCCTTAATAAAAGTTGGTTCAGGAGATATCACTAATTATCCTTTGTTAAAATATACTGCCAGATTCAAAAAACCAATGGTTTTATCTACCGGTACTACAACAATGGCTGAGATTGAAAAAGCAGTAAAAACAGTAAAGAAGGAAGGAAACAATAATATAGTTTTACTGCAATGTACGGCGGAATATCCTTGTCCGATAAAAGATGCAAATGTGAAGGCGATGTTAACTTTAAAAGAAAAATTTAAAACCATTGTCGGTTTTTCCGACCATGCTATGGGTCAGGAGGCGGCTCTGGCAGCCGTGGCTCTGGGAGCTAAGTATTTAGAGAGACATTTTACTCTAAATAGGAATCTTCCGGGACCCGACCAAAAAGCCTCTTTGGAACCGGAAGAATTTAAGAAAATGGTTAGAGCGGTAAGAAATGTTGAAATAGCATTAGGTAGCGGGATTAAAAAACCCACCGTTTCTGAATCAGAAACTAAAAAACTTATCATCAGAAAAATTGTTGCCTCCCAGGATATTAAAAAAGGAGAAATTTTAAATGAAAAAAACATAACCTTTAAAAGAGCAGAAGGGGGACTGACAACCGATTTCTATAAATTTATTGAGGGAAAACGGGCAAAAAAAGAGATAAGACTCAATGAATTAATAAACTTAAAGGGCGTTAGTTAAATGAAAGACAAAAGTATCAAGATAAAAGAAGCAAAATTGTCTGATTTCGATTTTTTCTACAAAATCAGATCAGAGTGCAATGTTATTTACTGGTCGGGCTTCCAATGGAAACCAAACCAGCAAGAATTAAAGAGATGGTATGAAAGAATTTTATTGAAGAAAAAAGTATTTCCCGACAAAGAGAGGGTGATTTATATAATTTATTGTTCAGGGAAAAGAGCTGGCTCTATCTACGTTGATAAACTTAAAGCGAAAAAAAATTTAATTGAAATTTCAATAGCGGTCAGTGAAAAATTTCAGGGCAGGGGTATCGGCGGCAGGGCGATTGAAAAAATTATTGAAATTATAAAAAAAGAATATAATCATCAGGAAATTATTGCCTGGATTTTTGACATCAATGTTTTTTCCAGAAGAATTTTTACCAAGAATGGATTTTTAGCCACTGCCAACACCAAAAGAAAATTGATTCGTTTAGAAAGGAAAAAAGAAGTGATGAGAAAATATGTTTATTCTGAAAATCCAGCAGAGGAAAAACCGGTATCAGAAATTGGCAGCTTTTTCACTATAGCTGACTTTGACTGCCGACAGGAGAAAAAATCAGTTCTTCATTATTTAACCAAAGTTCCTAATAATTATTGTTTTTTTGGCGACGGGCGACAGGCGATTAAAGCGGTCTTACTCAAAAACTTAAATAAAATAAAAAATAAAAATTGCTATTTGCCTGCTTATTTATGCTCTTCCATTCTGCAGCCATTTAAGGAATTAAAATTAAAAATAAAGTTTTACAATCACTTTCTGCCATTAAAACCACTGATAGATGATAACCTGAAAAACTCTTTAATTTTTATCGTGGATTATTTCGGAACCGAATTTATTTCAAAAGAAAAAATTTCTGATTTCTTAAAAAAAGGCAATATCGTTATTCTCGATATTGCCCATTCTATCCTTGATAAAAAAAGATTGAACTTAAAAAGCAAAAATTTATATTTAATAGCCAGTTTAAGAAAAATTTTTCCCGTTCCTGACGGTGGAATTCTTTATTGGTCTTATCCTAAATTAAAAATTAAAAAATATCCGGCCCAGGGTTATGAAAACATACTGAAAGCAATGAGATTAAAAGATTTTTATTTAAAAGAAGGCTCGAAAATCGGCTTAAATAAAGTTAAAAATGTCAAAGATTCATTTTTAAAAATCTACCGGAAATGTGAAAAAGACAAAGACAATAACTTAATAAAACTAAAAGAGATGTCAGCCATTTCTTTTATGGCGCTTAAAAACCTTGATATTTCAAATATTATTAAAAAAAGGAAGAAAAATCTGGGATTTTTGTTTAAAAACTTGTCTGAAAAGAAATACTTTTTATTCAGCAATAACCAGATAAAAAGCCCGTTTTTCCTTCCTTTAATATTTGAAAACCAAAAACAGAAAGAAACTGTTAAAAAAGTTCTGATTAAAAACAATATCTATCCGCCTATTCACTGGCAACTGCCAAAGTCGGTTCCCCAATCTTATTTATTTGAAAATGGCCTGAGCAGAAGAATTTTATCTTTGCCAATTGATCAGAGATACGATGAGAAAAATCTGTTAAAAATTGTTGATATTATAAATAAAAAATAATATGAAAAAACTTAAAGTTGTTTATGTTTCGGGTTCCCGCGCAGATTATTCCTTGATGAGACGCACCTTAATAAAATTAGCCAGAAAAGTTGATTTAACAATCATTACCACCTGTATGCATTTGAGCAAAAAATTCGGCTACACCATCAGGGAAATTGAAAAAGACAGGTTAAAAACAAAAAGAGTAAAAATGCCCCTGGATAAAGACACTCTTGAGGCAATGGTGGAGTCCTTCGGAATTGGAATTTCAGGAATTGCCAAAACCATCAAAAAAATATCTCCTGACATTGTTTTTGTGGAAGCTGACAGGGGAGAGGCTTTGGCTGGTGCCATAGCCGGCAGCCACTTGAATATTAAGGTCTTACACCACGGCGGAGGAGATTTGAGTAAATCAATTGATAATAAAATAAGATACGCCATCACTATGTTTTCCGATTACCATTTGGCGGGTAATGAAGAAAGCTATCAGAGACTATTAAGAATTGGCATTCCGAGAGAAAAAATCTTTAAGATTGGTGAACCCGGCCTGGATGATATTTATGAAAAAGACTTTACGTCACAAGAAGAAATCGCTAAAAAATACAAACTAAACTTAAAGAAACCTTCACTGATTTTAGCCCAGCATCCCAATACTGAAGAATACGGAGATGTTAAAAAACAAATCAGAGAAACGTTGGAAGCGGTGAAAAACCTGAAAATTCAGACAGTAGCTGTTTATTCAAATTCCGATGCCGGCGGAAGAGTAATAAATAAAACACTTGAAAAATATGCCAGGAATTTACCATTCTTTAGAGTTTATCCCAGTATTGAGAGAAGAGACTTTTTGGGATTAATGAATGTTTGTGATGCGATACTGGGAAATTCAACTACTGGAATTGTTGAATTGCCGTCTTTCAAAAAGCCCTTTATTTGCATTGGCACAAGACAGAAAAACAGATTGAGGGCAGGGAACACTATCGAGGCGGGATACAATAAGGATTCAATCATCAAAGCGGCAAAGAAGGCCTTATACGACAAGAAATTTCAGAAAAAACTTTCAAAAATAATAAATCCCTACGGCGATGGGAAAAGTTCCGAGAGAATAGTGCGGATAATTTTAAAGATAGGACGAAAATTATGAAAATTATCAAAGAAAAAAATGACTGGAATCATTTATTAAATATTGAATTCAGTAAAAAATATAATGATGTCTTCTTTAATTACGACTATTTTGATTTATACACAAAAAATTACAATTCTAATTTAGAGGGTGTTTTCTGGGAAGATGAGAACGTAAAGATTTTCTGGCCGCATTTAGTCAGAGATATCAGTAAAATAAACCAGTTTAAAAAATTTAAATATTATGACCTGACCACGCCTTATGGTTACGGCGGCCCTTTGATTATTGCGAAAACCAAAGAAAAAACAAAAATAGCTGACTCTTTAAAAGAATTTTTTAAAGAATATAGAAATTATGCCCTAGAAAATAATTATATCTGTGAATTTGTAAGATTTCATCCAATTTTTAAAAACTGGGAATTCCTTGATAAGTTTTTCAATATTGATTACCTTGATGACGTCGTCATCATTGATTTAAAGCAAGATTTAGAAAAAATCCGACAGCAGATAAAAAAGGGACATAAATATAACATTAAAAAATCGGAAAAAGAAGGTTGTAAAGTGAGGGTTATAAAAAAACCGAATGAGAAAAATATCCAAGATTTTATCAAAATCTATTACCAAACAATGGATAAAAATCAGGCCTCTAAAAAGTATTATTTCCCAGAAAAGTTCATCAGAGACCATTTTAAATTTTTAAATGCCATTCTAATTGAGACAGAATACAAAGATAAGATTATCGGCTCCAGTATTTTTATCTGCGGAGACAAAATAATCCATTATTTCTTGTCCGGAGCCAGCGAAGAATTTAAGGGATTATATCCTTCAAATCTCACCCTATGGGAGGCAATAAAATGGGCAAAAGAACATAATTTTAAGATATTGCATTTAGGAGGAGGAAGAGGAAAAAATGATTCCCTTTTTGAATTTAAAAAGGGATTCTCGGATTTAATTGAGCCTTTTAAGGTAGGAAAAATAATTTTCAATGCCAACGCCTATAGCCAATTAAACAAAATTAATGGCGGCGACATGTCGGATGATTATTTCCCCCCGTATAGACGCGGTTTCAACGAAGAAATAATTTGATAAAAATAATCATAAATATACCTTAAAATTATGGATAAAAAAGAAAAATTAAATTATATTTCCGCCAGGAAAGATGCGACCATCAAGGAGATTATGGAAAATATTGAGAAAGCGGGATCTAAAATAGCTTTTGTTACAGATGAAAATAAAAAGCTCATCGGTGTGGTTAGCGACGGAGATATGCGTAGAGCATTGCTAGCGGGAAAAAATCTTGATATCAGAGTTGAAAATATAATGACTAAAAACCCTATTATGGCGAGAGAGGGCGCTCCTGCTACGGAGCTTTTGGATAAGATGCTTGAAAAATCCATCCAGGAAATTCCTTTGGTTGATAAAAATGGTGTTCTGGTTAGTTTTGTTACGCTATCAGAACTTAAAAGCATTCCACTTTCGAGTCCCGATATAACCCATAAAGAAGTAGAAATCATAAGTCAGGTTCTTTCAACGCCGTACTTAAGCATAGGGCCACGAGTGAAGGAATTCGAAAAGAAAATGGCAGAATATATCGGGGTTAAATATGCGGTAGCTGTAAACAGCGGAACTAGTGGATTACATCTCTGTGTAAGAAGTCTAGACATCAAAGATGGAGACGAGGTTATAACGACACCATTTAGTTTTATCGCATCAGCAAATTGCATGCTCTTTGAGAGGGCCAAACCGGTTTTTGTTGATATAGATGAAAATACTTTATGTATAGATGTGAATAAAATTGAAGAAAAGATCACTAAAAAAACGAAAGCCATTTTACCCGTTCACATTTTCGGACATCCCTGCGAAATGGATAAAATTATGGAAATTGCTCAAAAACATAATTTAGCCGTGATAGAGGACGCATGCGAATCACTCGGCTCGGAATACAAAAATAAAAAAATCGGTTCTTTCGGAAATGCAGCAGTATTCGCTTTTTATCCTAATAAACAAATTACCACTGGTGAAGGGGGAATTGTTATTACAAATGACGAAAAAACAGCCAAGCTTTGTCAAAGTATGCGGAACCAAGGACGAGATGAAGGAGATTCCTGGCTGTTACATTTCAGACTTGGATACAATTATAGGATGAACGAGGTGAGTGCAGCTCTTGGGGTAACGCAAATGGAAAGGATAAAAGAAATTCTCGGGAAAAGAGAGGCAGTGGCCCGGGCCTATAATAAAAAATTGGCGGACATTGGAGGAATAAAAATCCCTTTTGTTGAGAAGAACGTAAAGATGAGTTGGTTCGTATATGTTGTTAGGCTGGATGAAAGATTTTCCCTCAAAGATAGAGATAAAATAATCCAAAAGTTAAAAGAAAGGGGCATTTCAGCTAGGGATTATTTTCCGCCAATTCATCTTGAGCCTTTTTACGTTGAAATGTTCGGTTATAAAACAGGAGATTTCCCGGTAACCGAGAAGGTTTCCGAATCGACGATTGCGCTGCCGTTTTACAACAATCTGACAGAAAAAGAAATCGATTATATTGCCAATTCTCTGAGAGAAATAATCCAAAGTTTGGATAATACTTAATTAAATTAAATAATTGAAATAATAATTAATTTTTAAAATATGATTTTAAAATACAATTTAAAAAAAGGAATCAATTTTAGTGAAAGGGTTTATTTTGGCAGTTTTTCAAAAAAAATACATACTTTTTTGAAAAAAGGTAAAAAAATTATTCTTGACGGAAAATTTTATTACGATTCAGACGGATTTTCAAAAGAAATTCTTTTGGACAACAATGTGGCCCAAAAGCTTCTTGCCTTGGTGAAAAAATATGATATAGAAAATTTCATCAACAACGTGGAGGGCGAATTTTTGGGAGCAGAAATAGATTATAGAAAAGAAACAGTAAAAATATTCAGCGACAAGTTAAAGCAAAAAGAAGTATATTATTTTTACAAAAATGATGTCTTTTTTGCTTCGGACAATCTGACGGAAATTATAGACAAAGTCGGCGTGCCGGGTTACGAAAAAAACAGTTTTATAAGCGCGATTCTGCTTTATCCTCCCAAGGGCCAGACTATTTTTAAGGGAATAAACCGATTAAGATACAACGAAACGATTAAGATAGTTGGGAATCGAATTTCAATAGAAAAGAGCAAAGATAAAAATATTGAAATATCCGATTATACCGAAAAGGACTTGCTTAGGTATGAAAAATTGTATACAAACGCAGTATTATCAAGGGCTTCCAGAAAATTAAATTTGGTCTTCACTTCCGGCGGATGGGATTCGACGATGCTTCTGGTTGTGCTGGCGAAAAATTTAGGAAAGAAAAAAGTGAAAGGGGTTATCGTAAAAGTCGTCATGTCCGATGGTCGATGTTTTAACGAATATGAAGTAGAAAAATCCCTGAAGATAGGAAAGATTTTAGGCGTAAAAATAGACGTCGTGGAAATCGATTACCGGGAAAAAGAAACGGTCGATATAGCCAAGACAGTTCTTGAAGATCCT
>CAYHBF010000007.1:0-2228 GCA_964354835.1 uncultured Candidatus Saccharibacteria bacterium | reverse complement strand
AAGCCGAGCACAGCGTCAAGATGAATCTTTAGATTCATCGCCTTTTATTCTTTTGATGTCCGCTCCCAATTTCTGCAGCCTCTCTTCTATTTTTTCATATCCCCTATCCACTTGATAGATATTGTTAATAATCGTCTGTCCCTTAGCCACCAGTCCCGCAATGATTAAAGCGGCGCCGGAACGAATATCAAGAGAAGGAATTTCTGTCCCGTAAAGCTGAGTCGGACCGTTGATAATCGCCCTGTGCGGGTCGCAAAATATAATACTGGCGCCCATTTTGTTTAATTCTTCCAAGTATTTCAAGCGGCCTTCGTATAAGGGGTCGTGAATCAAGGTTGGGCCCTCGGTCTGGGTGGCCAGAACGCCCAATTCTGGCTGCAAGTCAGAATGAATCCCGGGATAAGGTAAACTTTGGATTTTATCTATTTTAAGTTTTTTGGAAGGGAGAACTTTAATCTCTTTCGGGCCTAATATTTCAAATCTCGCTCCAAAATCCCAGAGTCTTTTCAAAAATAAATCAAGGAAAGATAACTCGGCATTTTCGATAACAACTTCTCCGCCCGTTGCCAAAGCGGCCACAATAAAAGTTCCTGTTTCAATCGGGTCGGCTATAACAGAATGCTCAAATCCCTTGAGCTCTTTCTTGCCTTGGATTCGGAATGAATGGCACCCTGCTTCAACAATATCCGCCCCCATTTTTTTAAGAACCTTGATTAATTCCTGAATTTGATAATCCTGGTCGGCAATTTTTATAACCGTGGTTTCAAGAACAAGGCTTGCGAATAAAAGAACATTTTCGGTGGCAGTAACGCTGAACTCCCGAAGAACAATTTTAAATCCTTCTGCTTTTTTTTGATTGTTCGGATAAGGAAGCTGTTTTTTGGAGTTTTTTTCAAAATGATAAAAATTATCCTTTATCTCAATCCCGACTCCGAACTGGGAAAAAGCATCAAGATGGGTGTCTATGGGCCTGGCGCCAATTAAGCAGCCGCCGGGCGGCGGTATTGTTATTTTCCCAAACCGGGCCAGCAACGGCCCCAAAATCAAGATTGACCCCCGGAAGCATCCGACAATATCAAGGGGAAGCTTGGAAAGGTCAATTTTCGAGCAGTTAACTTTAATCTTTCTTTCGCTAAGCCAGGAAATTTTAGCCCCCAATCCCTCCAAAATCTTCAGCATTTTGAAAACGTCTTCAATCAAGGGAAGGTTATCGATAACGCAGTCTTCCTTGGTCAGCAAAGTGGCGGCTAGTATCGGGAAGGCGGCATTTTTTGCCCCCCTTATCCCAACCGTTCCTTTCAATGGTTTTCCGCCATGGATAACAAATTTCTCCGGCATTTCTTTTTAATCAAATTATTTTGACTATGTTCATTTTAATTTAAAATCCACAAATTGGCAAGACGGTAGATTTTCTGTTAAAATCAGCTTAATGACTAAAAGAACTCGCTCTATTTTATTCATCGGCGTTGCTATTTGTTTTTTCATAGCCGCCCCCTTGACCATCTTTTATTCTTTGGGCTGGAGAGTTGACTGGAGGGCAAAAAGGCTTATCAAAGTCGGCCTTTTCTATTTTCAAATATTGCCGCGAAACGTTGAAGTTTATCTTGACGGAAAATTGGAGAAAAAAACCAATTTCTTTTTTAACGCGGCTTCCATCGAAAATCTTTTGCCCCAAAGATACGATATAGAAATCAAAAAAGAGGGGTTTAATAGCTGGAAAAAATCCTTGGAGATAAAAGAAAAGCAAGTTACCGAAGCAAAAAACATCGTTTTGGTTCCCCAAAATCCGAACTTTAAAACTTTGGCAACAGGAATAAAAGATTTTTATTTCTCTCCCGACGGCAAAAAAATAGTTTTTAAGGAGGAGGTCGCTTCCGAAAGCGAGAATCAGGCCTCTAGCCAGCGGACCAACGAAAGCTGGTCTTTACAGCTTTTTGAACTGAAAAACAACATCAAAAGCCGCCTAATCGGCGAAAAAGACGTAAGCCGAGGCGAAGGAAAAAATGAATTAGTCAACCTGAAATTCTCGCCCGACTCAAAAAGATTGCTGCTCGAAATCGCTGCGGGAGAACAATTAAAATATTACGTTTTAGAAACGGAAGAAAACCCGCCCACCTTGATTAATCTCGATTTTTTGAACATTAGTCTTAATTTTAACGAAATTTATTTCAACCCCAGAAATCCGGATAAATTAATTTTTCTTGACGAAGATAAATTAAAAGAAGCTG
>CAYHBF010000006.1:0-1922 GCA_964354835.1 uncultured Candidatus Saccharibacteria bacterium | reverse complement strand
TTGAAGCCGGAAAGGGATTAGCTTTATCGGCAAAGACCGTGATTAAAAGATTAAATTTCAAAAATAAAAAATTTCTCTTGGTTTTAATTGGCAGCGTTTTTAAATCAAAAATTATTTTAGATACGGTTAGAAAAGAAATTAAAAAATTTGCACCAAAAGTAGAATTTATTCGGCCGAAAGTAGAACCGGCGATAGGAGCGGTGAAGTTGGCAATAGAAAATGCAAAGGTATGAAAATTGTAAAAACCGACTCTAAAAATTACCGAAAAATTATTGAATTAGTTGAAAAATTAATAAGAGAAGGGAAGGTTTTAGTTTGTCCTACCGATACTGTTTATGGATTAATAGCCGATGCTACCAATAAAAAGGCAGTAAATAAAATTTTCAAAATAAAAAAAAGACCCAGAAATAAACCCATTCCAATTTTTGTCAAAGACCTGAAAATAGCCAAAAAGTTAGCTTTAATTAATAAAAATCAGGGAAAATTTTTAAAAAAAGTTTGGCCTGGTAAAATAACGATTGTTTTAAAAAGAAAAGAGGGAAAACAAATTTATGGAATTGATAAAAAAACAATCGCTCTTCGAGTTCCAAATTACAAATTAGTTCTTGAATTACTCAAAAAAATAGATAAACCCTTAACTGGTACCTCGGCCAATATTTCTAGTCATCCACCATCAACAAAAATTAGAGAAGTTTTAAAACAATTCACCCTTCAACGCGGTTCAGGGCAAGAAAATCAAAAATATCAACCCGATTTAGTTATTGACGCCGGCAATTTGTCAAAAAGTAAACCATCAACAATTTTGGATTTTACAAAATCTCCTCCAAAAATTTTGAGAAAATAATTATGCAAATTTTAGCTATTGATACTTCCTGCGACGAAACCTGCGTTGCCTTATTGGAAATTAGAAATTCGAAATTAAAAATTTTATCTAATGTTGTTTCGTCGCAAGTAAAACTCCACGCCAAATATGGTGGGGTTTATCCCATGTTGGCAAAAAGAGAACATCAAAAAAATTTGCCAATTGTTTTCAAAAAAGCTCTTCGACAAACTCAGGGTAAACAAATAGATCTAATTGGTGTTACAACTGGGCCAGGATTAGAGCCCTGTTTGTGGGTAGGGGTAAATTTCGTCAAAGATTTAGCGGAGAAAGTAAAAAAACCATTAATTCCTGTCAATCATATAGAAGCGCATATCGTCGCCAATTGGCTTTCCACGAGCCCCGGACTCGTGAAATTCCCAGCAATTTGTTTAGTGGTTTCTGGGGGACATACTCAATTGATTTTAATGAAAGGTATTGGGCAATATAATTTAATTGGTGAGACCAGAGACGATGCGGCTGGTGAATGTTTTGATAAAGTGGCGAGAATTTTGGGTCTGGGTTATCCCGGTGGCCCAATCGTCGCTGAAATGGCGACTAAAATAAAAAATAAAAAATTAAAAATTAAAAATATTAAATTGCCTCGGCCAATGATGTATCAGAAAAATTACGACTTTAGCTTTTCTGGTTTAAAAACTGCAGTTCTATATGATTATCGAAGCCGTCCTTCAAAATTAAGAAAGTCAAAACAATACACCCGAGAAATGTGTCGAGAAGTTCAACAGGCAATAATTGATGTTTTAATCCGTAAGACCATTAAAGCAGCCAAAGATTTCAGGGTAAAATCAGTAATTTTGGGCGGCGGCGTTGTAGCTAATGAAGAATTAAGAAAGCAGTTTCAAGAAAAAATCAGAAAAGAAATACCAAATACCGAATATTTAATACCAGATACAAAATATTGTACCGATAATGCGGCAATGGTAGCCATTGCCGCTTACTTTCATAGACAAGAAGTAAAACTGGTAAATTGGAAAAAAATCGCAGTTGATGCTAATCTTAAAATATAAGATAATATGTTTTTAAAACAAAGCGATCCAAAAGT
>CAYHBF010000005.1:0-1662 GCA_964354835.1 uncultured Candidatus Saccharibacteria bacterium | reverse complement strand
TGACAAAAACTTTTTAATTCAGGCAGTTGTTTTAATAAAGAAAGTTTTAAGTCAACTTTTTCTAATTGATTAATTCTTTGCTCCACAGCCTTAATGATGGTTTTTAAAAGCTTTCTGGAAGGATGGAAAATTCCCCTTTTTAAAGGACTAAGGTTGGCTGGGCTGGGAATTTGACTGGATGAATAAAGGGTTTGATAGATTTTTTGGAAAATTGGCTCAAGACCAGGAATAAGGTCAACATTAGTATTGCCGGTTTTTTTCAAGACTCTTTTTAGTTTTTGGTTTTTAACTTGACTGACGAAACCAATATTTTTGGCAAAAAGAGCCATGTTTTCCGCACCGCTGACCACTAATTCGTAATAATTATCACCCTGATGAGAGGTATTAGTGGCTCGCTTAAATTTATTTCTAATTCTGGTATGGATGCCAAAACGCAATAATAAATAAGTCAGGTCAGAGATTAACATTTTTGATTTAGAAGTGGCGCTGATCTCATGCTGATTGACCGTCCCGTCGCCTTCAAAATAACTCTTGATAAGAAAAGCGGCAGATTGATTAGATAAATTAAAAATGAAGCCCGGCAGCCTTTTACCGGCAGACTTAACCTTGCCGCAAACGGCTTTGATTAACTCATTAAAAATAAGCGTCATTGAGAGAATACCTTTATCAACCTGGCTGCACCTTAGATTTAAAGCCCGGAAGCATTTTTTAATATCATCAATAACCACCGGGTTGGTGGCAGAAATAAAAACCTCCGTGTCAGTAATGGTGCCTTCGCTAATAATATATCCCAGTAATTTGAGGAATGATTGAGAAATGGCAAATTTTAGCGGCAAAAAAGTCTTTGGTTTAGCTTTTTTTGACCCTAAAACTAAATTCTGCGGACTGGTTTTACCAAGATGATGAAGGATTTTTTTAAAATAAACCAAAGGGAAACTGCGGCCTTGCCGATATTTGTAGAGGTAGCGATCAAAAGCAGAATCAAGATGGCTGGCTTTGCGCTTTGCATAATATTTATTAATAAAGTTTTTGCCGTTTTTGATATAAATTTTGCGGTTATTCTTAAAAAGAGACAAGAGATTTAAATAAATCATTGGTTTTTTAGGAGAAGGCAAAAATCTTGGCAAAGCTAGATAACTGCCTTTTTCAACCAACTCGCTCTTGACTACCTGCACTTTTCCATTTTCTAAAACCACTAAATTATGGTCGGCAGTGGTGGTGATTTCTCTGCCTGAAGCAGTCACAAAGCGATAAGCTATTTTTGGCGCCTTTTTTCTGGCGGCGATCGTAACCTTACTCCAAGCAGTTTTTAAGTTTTTGGCAAAAGCAAAAATTTCCAAGCCCGGCTCGATGACGCCCGCCATTTCTTTATCGATCATAACCGAACCATGTTTGTCAATTAAATCATCGATTAAAGGCCCGATTTTTACCTGTTTAACTTGATCGCCCTTTTTGATTAAAACTGGTTCATTGCCGCTGATTGACTTGCCGGCGCCGGACTTGGCCAGGACTACCATGTTGGCATTCTCCAGGGAAAAACGGTCAAAAATCACCAGCGAGCCGTTGTGTTCATTGACGCCGTACATAATGCCCTTATTGTCGCTCAATTCCGAGGAGGTAAAGGGAAAAGTCGTCGCCAGGGCGGTCGTGTCCATGTTTCTG
>CAYHBF010000004.1:0-17785 GCA_964354835.1 uncultured Candidatus Saccharibacteria bacterium | reverse complement strand
AATCCCTTCTTTAATGCTGCGTCCCTAATATCTGCACACGTTTCAGCTTCTACTCTAAACACCGAAGAGGTGGCATTCGACCTTAAGAAAACTTTAGGAAAATAGTCAGGAGTAAAACCTATTCTCATTAATAAAACCCTGGATTTTTGTCTAAAGAATACATAAGAAACTGACTTAGTTTCAAAAAAATTATTAATTGGATATAAAATTGAATCCATTATTTCTCCTTTTGAAAGATTACGCGGCAATCTTAAATCGCGCCTCTGTTCAATTTGTTTCTCGGTTACTGGAGAAAATTTATATTGTCGCTCTGTGGTTTCAAAATCATTCCCAACATATAAAAAAACAACTACAAGATCATAATTATCTCTGTTGAGTTCGCTTTTAGCTTGCAGTAAATAATGGTCTGGGCCCCATCCCGCTACACCCGTATTGACAATCTTAACTTTTAATCCGAAATCCTCAGAAAAAATGGACTCAAGTCTCCCCGTAACCGTTTCTTCATGTTCTACATGCAATGCTTCAATCATGGAATCCCCCAGGGCCAGAATTTTATAGTCAGGTTGCGTAATTTCCTTATCCCCAATCCTAAATCCATTATCGTCCGTTTTAAAGTGAACTTTTCTATCCTCAATATTAACAAGGACGGAAGCGTTACTTTGATGTTTAGAGCCAAAAATATCGACTGGTTTCCATATTTTTGAATATTGAAGATACACCAACTCTTGAGGGTAAAACGCCCTCACAAACAATTCAATAATTAGCAGAGTAAAAACTACCGACATTAATGATATTAACAGTCCTGAGGCAATTTTTTTAAAAGAGTTACTCATAATTATTTTGTTATCAAAAAATTAAATTGTTAATTAATAATTGGCAAAATTTTTTAAATTCTGCATTTTATGAAACTTCTTTTTCTAATAGCCACATTAAAATTGCTTTTTGCATATGTAATCTATTTTCAGCCTGGTCAAAAATAATTGAATTTGGATGGTCAATAGCATCGCGAGAAATTTCATAGCCTGGATGGCAAGGCATACAATGCATAATTTTAGCCCGGGGCGCGTATTTATTAATTAAATCAGCGTTTAATTGGTAAGGCAAAAGAATTTTTTTTCTTCTTTCAAATTCGACTTGATATTCAGGCTTGACCTTGTTATCTTCAAAAAACTCCATATTCAGCCAAGTATCAGTATGAATATAATCTACATCTTTAAGCGCTTTGGCTAAATCAAGCGTATGAAAAACTAGCCCGCTTTCTTCGGTTTTTTTATTTAAATCCTCATCTACGCTGGCCGAATCAGTCTCTGGAGCAGCTATGCTGATTTTAATGCCCAACCTTGAACAGACTAATTTAAGCGTATTTAAAACATTGTTCTCAATCCCCAACCAGGCAATTTTTTTGACATTTTCAATACCATGAGATTTTTCACTCATAGTTAAAACATCGCTTAACGCTTGGGCGGGATGATATTTTTCACTGCAACCATCTATTACCGGAATTTGATTATAAGATGCGGCTTTTTCTACATCGCTAGCTTTTTTAGCCCGCATCATTAAAACGTGACCAAAACGCATTATCGCCCGAATCTCATCATTAAAATCGGCGAGCCCTAATTGGCTTGTCCTCGCATCAAGGAAAATAGAGTGGCCTCCTAACTCTGTCATTGCAGCCTCAAAAGAAAGACGGGTTCTGGTAGATGATTTCTGGAACAACATGATAAGGGTTTTATTGGATAAATAACTGGTTAATTCACCATTATTTCTTTTGGTTTTGATTATTTCAGCCGTCTTAAGTATTTTCAATAATTCTTCTCTTGATTGCTCTTTAAGGGAAATAAGATGTTTCATTTTGGCTTTTTAATAAATAATGGAAGAAATTAAATAAAACATTAAACAAAAAATTATAAAAGCTGAAAGAAAGCCTATTTTCTCTCCCGTTTTTTTTATTCGAGTGTCAGTTTCGAATTGCATTTTTAAAACTAAAAACAATTAATATTAAAATTTTATTCTTTATTTTTACCAAACGTCAGCCAATAACCGCCCTCTCTGTCGGTTTGCCAGATCCAACTTAATTGTTTATACCACCTAATCGGAAAAATGGGACGTATTTCGTTCGTGTTGTTCCAAACGCCAGCAATTTCCAAATTACTATTATCAAAGGGGGTCAGAGACGGAATTGTTTGATAATACTCTATATTATTTTCCTTGAACCATCTTAGAACTTCGCCTACCGTATGGGTTGTTTCGTGAGGATGTAAAAATTGATCGTTCCACCACCCTCTGGTCCGTTCTTTATCTTCAAGGTTTCCAATCTGCATTTTTATAAACCAATTTTTTATATTCTCGTTATCTTTAAATATGGTTCCCGCCAGAAACTTTCTGATTTTAAGCGGGGTCCTGCCCAATTTATTGTATAAGCCAATTGCAATATATCCTCCTGGCTTAAGTAATTTTAAAATATTTTTAAAGGATTGGCGGGCATTGCCGGTATGGTGAAGAACACCAAGACACAAAACATAGTCAAACTTCATCTTGATATCATCAATTTGCCTTACATCTAATATATCCACATTTTTAAAATGCAACGTGTTTAAATTTAATTTCTTTTTCAGCGCTTCCGCTTTGTTTAGCGAAAAATTGGAAAAATCTATCCCAAAAACGCATTTTCTTCGCAAAGAAAGAAATGCGGCCAATTGTCCTGTGCCCGTCCCGACATCGATGACCGAGGCGTCAATGGGGATGCTTCTATCTAAAATCTTGGGGAAGGGATAGGCCGCTAATTCTAAATCTTCTTTGTTGTTAAATCTATCTAGTTCATAATCAGGAAAGGGCGATACATTATAAAAATATTTGACTTTCTTGCCTATTTCAGTGGTCATTTTTAGAAAAAATTTTAATCTTACCTTAAATTATGCTAAAAAATAGTGTAAATAAAAGGTGACAAGACGCTACTCTGCCCAAGAACAATCAATAAAGATGCCAATAAAATAATAATAATGATTGGCAAAAGCCAGTAATTTTTTTTAATTTTTAGATAATCCCATAATTCCCTTAATAAAGATTTATTTTGTCCCATGTTTTAAAATTAGTTCTATTTTTATATTTCGACCTTTTATTAATCATCAATCTTTGGCATATTTTTCGTTGTCCCAGATATCTTGACAATTATCGCTTCTCCTGATTAAAAATTTATTCATTACTAAATAGTCTATTTCTGTTCCCATCATGCAACGATAAGCATCATAGGGGGTGCAAACAATGGGTTCTCCCCTGATATTGAATGAAGTATTAACTAAAATCGGCACACCCGTTAAATTTTCAAACTCTCTGATCAAATCGTAATAAAGCATATTCTGTTCTCTTTTAATGGATTGGAGCCGGCCCGAACCGTCCACGTGAACCACCGCTGGAATCAGGCTCTTTTTCTCCTCTTTTATCGGATAAACCATAAGCATAAAGTCGGTCGGGTCTGGCAAGGGATTGTCGCAATCAAACCACTCTTTAGTCTTTTCTGCTAGAATCACCGGGGCAAACGGCCTGAACTTTTCCCTGTGTTTAACCTTTAAATTCAAAACGTCTTTCATCTCATTATAGCATGGGCTAGCCAGGATGCTTCTTGCCCCCAATGCTCTCGGCCCCCATTCCATCCTCCCCTGGAACCATCCGATTATGTTTTTTTCTAAAATTAATTTTGCCGTCTTTTTTATCAGTTCTTTGCCGTCTCTAAGTTCTGAGTAATTTATCTTATTATTATCGAGAAAATTTTTAATATGTCCGTCGGAATATCCTGGTCCCCAAAAATTATGATTAAGGATAAAGTCTCTTTTTTTGTTCAAAAAAGTGTTGTAAACATAAAAAGCTGCACCCATGCTTGTCCCGCCATCACCCGCATCTGGTTGAATCCAAACTTTTTTGAAGGGAGTGTTTTTCAAAATTTTTCCGTTGCAAACGCTGTTCAATCCGACTCCGCCGGCTAAAACGATATTTTCACATTTAGTAATTTTATAAACATGATTTAATATTTTTAACATAATCTCTTCGGTGATTATCTGCAGGGCCGCTGCAATATCATTGTGCCTTTTTGTTAATTTTTCCCCCTTTTTAAGAACGGGGCCGTCCAAAAGTTTGCAAAGTCTTTTGGAAGGCATTCTATCGGCGTAATGATAAGAAAAATAAGAAATATCAAGGCAGAAACTCCCGTCCTCTTTTATATCAATCACTTTCTTCAGTTTATTATAATAAGGATTGGTATTTTTATCGGTGTCGCCAAATGCACTCAGGCCCATTACCTTATATTCCGAGTTGTTAACGCTAAATCCTAAATAAGCGGTAATTGTTGAATATAGCAATCCCAAGGAATGAGGAAACCTGATTTCCTTAATCAGATGTATATTATTGCCGTCGCCTGTTCCGTAAGCGGTTGTTGTCCATTCTCCCACACCGTCTATTGTCAGAATTGCCGCCTTTTCAAATGGGCTGACCAGAAAGGCGCTAGCCGCGTGGGCCAAGTGATGTTCTATAAAAAGAACATCTCCTTTATACTTTAACTTTTTTCTTATTATTTTAATAAATCTCAGTTTTTCGTTTATCCAAGAAGGAAGGTAATAAAGGAAATTTTTAAAGCTTTTTGGAAACATTTCGAGATGTTGGGATAAAACTCTTTCAAATTTTAAAAACGGCTTTTCATAAAAGCCGATGTAACCGACATCATTTATTGTTATACCTGCCTGTTTTAGACAGAATTCTATCGCTCTTTGCGGAAAGGAAAAATCGTGTTTTTTTCTACTAAATCTTTCCTCAAGGACTGCCGCTATAACCTTTCCATCTTTGATCAGGCAGGCGGAAGAATCGTGATAAAAACAACCTATCCCTAAAATATACATAAATTAAAATTGCCGGTAATATTCTTCAATATCCCGTTTTTTTAGGTCTAAATCAGACCAATAAGTGTTTTTCTTTTTAAAGGAGTTTGTTTCAAGAAAATGTTTCCTGGCTATCTTCGCGAAGATTGATGTCAAACCAACGCCGATGAAATAAACAAGAGACAGCAGTAAAGAATTCACTATACGTGCAATGAGCTCACTAAAATCTAAAAAACCATTCTTAAAACCACTGAAAAATAATTTCAGGTCATTTTCTGTCTTTTGAGATAATAGTTTCATGGTTTTAATTATAAAATAAAAAATTAAAAATCTCAATTACGTTTAACTGCCTATTTTATTTATAAAATTCTATGCGGAAACATTATAGATGCAAAAAAATAATCGCTACTTATCGTCGTTATTCACCCCTAATTGCAGATAACGTATTCTTGGAAATTTTTTAGGATCTAAAATTTGCCAGCAGTCCATCAAGACCGTTTTCTTGCTTAAATATCCAGGATTAATGTTTTTAAATTCCACCCATGGAGTTGTAATTACGATAACGTTTTTTTCTTTAATCGCCTCTTTTAAAGATTTTGCAAAAATAACTTTTTTTAAAACTTTCCTTGCGTTTTCCATGGCTGCCGGATCATAAACCGTGACGAGAACGCCCTTTTCGGACAAGCGTCTTGCTATTTCAACACCTTGCGATTCCTCGATAACATTGGTATCTGTTTTATAAGAAAGGCCCAAAATACAAACCTTTCCTTTTTTTGGCAAATATTTTAAAATTTTCTCTGTTAGCCTTGAAACTTGATGCTTATTGATTCTGTCGGTAGCCTCTGCGATTGGAAAAGAAACTCCAAATTTTTTGGCTACATAGGTCAAGGCCCTATTATCGCGAGGAAAACAAGGTCCGCCGTAACCAAGAGCTCCTTTCAAGTATTTACGGCCGATTCTGGTATCGCATCCCAAAGCATCGGTTACAACATTAATGTTTCCTCCGGGAATTTTTTCGCATAGTTCTGCCAGCATATTGGCATACGAAATTTTGGTCGTAACATAAGCATTCAGGGCAATTTTTGTTATTTCCGCGTTTACGATGGCCATTCTTTTTATGGGAGGATTATTGAGGCAGGTGTTTTTATAAAAATTTTCCAATATGTCTCCGCTTTTTTTATCCGACTCCCCCACCAAAACGAAATCCGGATTTAAAAGTCCGTAAATCACGTTACCCAGGGCTATGAATTCAGGATTATAACAAAAACCGAATCCCGTTCCGCATTTTTTACCGGAATATTTCTCCAGGGCCGGAATTAGATCTTTTTCTGTTGATCCCGGAGCCACTGTACTCGTCAGAACCACCAGATGAAAAGTTTTTTTATTTCTAAGCGTCCTCCCGATGCTTTTTGCGGCCTCTGCTGCATATTTTGTCGAAAAGCCACCTGATTTTTCGCTTGGAGTAGGAACTATTATAAAAGAGACGTCTGAATTCAAAACGGCTTCTTTGTAATCCTGGGTGGCTGATATTCTTTCTCGATTATTCGCTAAATATTCCGCCAATTTAGGCTCCGAAACGGGCGGTTTCTTTTGGTTGATTTTTTCAACAAAATCGGAGTTTATATCAACGCCGATAACGTTGTAACCCCTGGAAGCAAACGCTCCAACCATGGATGAACCTAATTTGCCCAAACCTATTATTGAAATATTTTTTTCTTTCATGTTTATTTATTGAAAATAAGCTTAGGAGGATTTTGACGCTTATATTCAGTCGTCTTTACCCTGCCTAAAACTTTATTTATTAATTTTAAGCTGAAACCTTTATCAACAATTTTTTTTACAGGATATTTTTTTATAATTGAAAGATATAAAATCTCGTCGGCATCCTTGTATGTAAATCCCAGTTCTCCTTCGGCTGTTTGGTTTGGCCAAAGATCGGGTGAAGGTGATTTCTTTAAAATCCGATCTGGCGCACCAAAATATTTAGCGAGGCTGAAAACTTGAGTTTTGAAAAGATTGTTAATCAGGCTTATGTCGCAAGCTTGATCGCCATGCAGTGTAAAATATCCCAAATAATATTCACTCAAATCTTCTGTCCCTATTACCAAACCATTTAATTTTCTAGCTAAAGCGTACTGTACAATCATTCTCTGACGGGCCATAATATTTCCCTTATCGACGTCATCAAAGTTAATTATGCCCTTAAACTCATTTATTTGGCTGTCAACCGCAGGACCTATGTCAATAATTATAATTCTATCTTTGGGTAATTTTAAATTCTTAACTGCCGCCATTGATTCTTCTATCTTTCTCTTTCTATAAGGCATAACAATTCCATACAAATCTATGCCAGCTTTTTTGCATAAAAGGGCGCAAGTAAAGGAATCCAACCCACCCGAAATTCCCAAAATAGCTGTTTTTTTATCTCTTTTCTTAAATTCTTTTTTTAAAAAATTAATGATTTTTTTAGATATTTTTCTGTTGCCTAATAAAAGCTCTTTCATAGGTTTAATATATTATTTTTAATAATTACCGAAATAACGCCTTATTTTTCTCCACCATACCATAAATAACCAGCCAGGAAATAAAAATATTTTAGTAAAAAAATTAACTCTTTCAAAATAACGGAATGAAAATGATAAAAAACGGTAAATCGTTAATTTTGGTTTTTTCAATCCCTTTTGAGTTAAAACAAAATCGACATCGCGGATGGTAAAAAGATGGGAAAATCCTCCGGCTAACTTTATATTTTGATTGGCTTCCGGCCCTTTCCAAGCTCTCACCTTCGTTTGAAAATTATCTGGGTAATCGTGTTTTTGATGGATGGCAGTAACAACCCGGGTGGCGTCTATTAATGGTATCCCGAGAGAATGCGCTTTATATAAAAACCAATTATCCCAAGCCGTCCTACCAAGTGCCAAAGGCGGAATTTTATCCCAAGTTCCCTTACTAAACACAAAATAATCAATCCCAGACAGGCCATGTAATTTTCCTTCTTTTTTTATTTTTTGGAGCAAAATATTTTCCCAATCTGATTTTTTAAAATCGATCTGCTCATTTATTTCGAGGTCTATCCTCTGGCCTATCATTAAAAAACTCTGTTCTTTAATTCTCTCTACTGCCCTAGTAAAATCTCCGGTTAAAATAATATCTGCGTTTATATAAACCAAAATATCATGTTTTGATATGTCTTGAGCTTTTTCAAAAACATCACTGATTAAAGGAGTTCCAAATTCGTTTTTTTTAATTCTTTGGATATGCTTAATATTAAATTCTTTTGCAATTTCATATACCCCCTCGTCGTCTCCTAATAAAATAATTTCACATGCCGGGCTTAAATTCAACCAACTTAATATTGCATTCCTTTGAATTAAACCGTATCGATTATTAAACGACCTTGGGGCTGTAAATATAGTTAACATGGTTAAGTTGTAATTGCTGTTATCAAAAGATGCCATCCAAAATTTCTTTCCAACCAACGAAATAAAGGCTTGGGTAAATAACGAAAATACCAAACTTTATTATATTTATATTTAATATAATCTGAAATTTTATATGGAAAAATGTGATCAACCGAAACGTTTGTCGCTTTAAATCCTCTTAATAAATTTTTAATTTCTTTCTTAGAGTACGTATAAGTAATTGGACAGCCAGTTTGGGCTTCTGAGTATTTGGCTATTAATTCTTTTAATTTCCAAAAGGCCCCTTTCCCATATTTAAATAATATCCAAAAGACCTTCCATGAATAAGTATAATAAACCATTATTTTAATAACGGTTCCCGGTTTTATGTAATGGCGCATCTCTTTAATAACTTTTCCCGGATGGGGAGTGTGGTGGATTACCCCGAAAGAATAAATTAAATCATAAGGCTCTGGCGGCACAACCTCAGACAACTCTTCAGCGTCACTGCAATAAAATTTAATTTTATCTTCTAAGCCATAAACTTTTGCCCGCTGTCGGGCCAAATCCAGTGATTTTTCGGAAATCTCTACCGCTGAAACATCAGCTCCGGCTCTGGCAAAATTAATTGTATCTGTTCCTATCCCGCAACCTATTTCCAGAACCTTTTTCCCGCGCCATTTTTTAAAATCTGCAAAAGCCGGAATATGAGGCTCCACAAAATATTTCCTTTTTTCCACTTCGTCGAAATATTGTTTCGTACCGACCGGACTAACAGAATGCCTGATGTTGCAGGGCCGTCCGTCCCAGTATTTTTTTACCTCTCCGATTGACACTTTATTAAATGAAACACCCATAGATGTTTTTATTTGTTAACTTTCTTATGTCTTAAAATTAATAAACCGTCCGAGGGAATCGAAACCCAGCCGTAAAAATCATGTTTAGTCAGCCCGCTTTTTTGAGGAATATGCAGTATCACGTCATAAAAATCTTTGGTAAAACTTATAATCTCCTCCTCCAAATATCTCTGATGAGTGCCAATCAGCCAATAATCGATAAGGCCTTGTTTTGTTGATTTTTGGGCGCCCAATACGGCTTTTAGTTCATCCCCCTGGACATCGGTATGAATAAGATTTACCTTAGGGAATTTATATTTTTCAATAAGTTCGTCTACGGTGAAACTACTTACCAGGCATCCCTCGTCCTCAATCACGGCCTGACCGTAAAAGCTTGCCGGATCGAGCGAAGCGTCAAAATTAACATAGCCACTTTTATCGGAAACAGCTCCGTAAATCGCCTCTCCTTTAATATTTTGTTTCCGAAAATGTTCGACCAGCCAGGCATAATGAGTGGGCTCAGCCTCCAGGGCCAGACAGCGATAGGTTTTGTCTTTTACGCTGGGTACAAGATTAAAATCTACGATTCCCGCTAAGGCCAAGGACTCTCTTCCCACGCCCGCTCCCAGTTCGAACATTTTAATTTGACTGTCTTTAATTTCATTTATAATAGATAAAAAACACTGTTTTTCTAATTCTTCTTCGGGTAATCCCTGCGGACAATTTCGAATTTTTTCACAAAGCTCCCTGAATTCTTTGGAAAGAGTTTTTTCCATCATCCAATAACCGTACCATCCTGGCTCCCAGCCCGTCGCTTCCGGGGGCAAAGAAGGTTTGGCTTGCGCCTCTCCCCAGTTTTTGAACGGAAAGGAAGCAATTTTTATCCGCGGCTTCCATATCATTCTTTTGAGCTCGAATAAATTCCTTTTAGCAAATCTTTTCCAATTTTTTAATCTTTTAATTTTCATATTCTTTGAGGAATTCCTTACCCAACCCCCAGTTTTCATCATTTATGATCCAGGGCTGTCCTTTTTTTATCATTTCTTCGGCCCGCTCCTTATAATCTTCGTATTCCTTGCGCAGTTTGGCTCTGTTAACATAACTGGTATGCCCCTGATGATATATCCTTTTTTTACCGTTTAAAATAACTTGGGACAATCCCAAACTTGCCGCCATAAAACAGAGATAACTGTCGATAAAAGAAGGAATGGGCAGCTCGGGATAACCGCGCAATTTTTGCCATTGGGAATTAGCCATTAAAAAGAAATCTCCCGAGGCATTGGTATGGATTTTTGACCGAGGGTCGTGAATAAATTTTGCCTTGATTCGAGAAAAAATGGAGCGCAGTTGTTTATAATTGAAATAGGGAAAATCTCTTCGGCAATCTCCCCGCAAACCCTTAACTTCTTCCCAATTATTTTCGCAAAAAACAAGTTGTTCTCTTGCGGAAATATCTGAAGGAACTGTTTTTTTAATATCATACCTGTCTATTCGATAAAAACATTCCGGTAAAAGTTTTTTATCCGCCAGAAACCTAATTGTCTCGTCGTTAAAGACAATATCCGGGTTGGTAGCCAAGATGTACTCACCTTTTGCTCGGCGAACTCCGACATTTTTGGCCAAAAATTCAAACATCGGCATTTTATCGGACTTCGGCAATTGGTTGTGAACTTCAGGAGAAACCGTAATAAATCTTATTTTAATTGATTTTAACCGGGAAGGCCAGGATAATGCCCGAGTCAAGGTTTTTTTATTTACCGGAGGATTCCATTCCACCACAATCAATTCGGCATCAAGCAGATATTTTTCAGCCAACTCCAAAAGGACGTTCGCAAACACCTGCATGCGGTGCAGAAAATTCATTCCGTAATCGTCATTCCTTGCCGCTATAACAAAGCTGATGTAAGGATTATTATTCATAATCAAAGATATTTTTCGATGTCTTTCACCCAGTTTCGCCAAAGTCCCGCATATTCTTTGGGAACGAAATCCTGTTTCTCAATATTTTCACTGAGATAAATAAAATTCTCGGTCATATTTTTACTACGGAAATTCGCCTGCTTGAGAAATTCCAACAATTTTTTAAGTTTTGACGCGAAATCGATTTCCCTTTCAATTTCTTTCCAGGTTCTGGAAGGATCTCTCGGATTTCTTTCCTGCCTTACCGTGGCAGGGCCGAAAGCAACACGATAATCGGTTTCCCACAACAATCTTTCCGTCAGATAAGAACTCCAGATGTCGTCATTCCTGTCGAAATATCCGCCATAAGGCAACAAGGCTGGCGTTATCAATTCTCTTAAAAACGCCGTGTTCTGAGAATCATAAGGAGCAAAAATATTCTTCCCTACGCCAAGAGGCTCGGAAAATTGGGTAATCATTTTCTTTCCTGTCTTCATGTCGCGCGTTAACCTGCATATCCCGTCAACATCGGGTTCATCCAGCCATAAATTCGCTTGAATGCCTACTTTAACTTCCTTTTTTTGAAAATCGTATTTTTCTTCTTTATTTATATCCTCATACAGCGTGCCTCTCTGCCATATTACACCTCCGGTGATATACCTTAATATATCAAAGAAGTCCCTATTCTCAACGACATTTAAGTTTGTCGTCTTGCCCAAAAGCGGAAAGTCCCAATTCTCCAGGGGAAAATTATCATTGTCAACGGTAGCGATAATAGCCGCTCCGTTAGCTAAAGCATGGACATAACCGATGTTCCGCCTCTGTACGTGATTCCAGGGAAAATTCTTGCAAATATTATACGGTAATTTTTTCTGGTTTTCTACGGTAAGCACTTCGGCTCCGGGAAGGTTTATTTTCGGAGTTTTCAGGTCGCAGACAATAATAAATTCCCAGCCGTTCATTTTCGAATATCTTTCTAATTCCGGCGAGTCGTATATTGTTGTGGTAACTATAATTTTTTTCATAAATATTTTTTAAATTTAATTGTTAATTATTTATCAAAATATTTTAAACCCAGGCATAAATCTTTTTTTCGCCTTTGATTATTTTATATTCCGGCACAAAATCTTTTATCATCTTTTCCAGAAGTTCGGGGTCGTCAGGACGATGGTAAATGCAAATGGCCAGCTTGGGCTTGAATTTCTTGATAGTGTTTCTGGCTCCAGTTAATAAATTCCTTTCCATACCCTCAACGTCCGATTTGATGAAATCTATTTTGGCGATTTCGTTTTCTTCCATGAATTCGTCCAGAGTTATTTGGTTCACTTTTTCCCTGCTTCCTTCATTGTCAAAAAAACCGGAAGAGCACTCCAAACTTTCGGGAAATATGGAAAAACTCAGCTCTCCTTTCTTTTCTCCTAAAGCAAATGGCACAACTTCCACATTTTTTAATCCGTTCAGCTCTATATTCCTTTGTAATAATTTTTGAGTGGCCGTCACCGGCTCAAAGGCGAATACTTTACCCCGTTCTCCTGTTTTTTTTGCCGCCAGGAGTGAAAACATACCGATGTTGGCACCGGCATCAATCACCCAGTCGCCTTGCTCTACTTTAACTTCGTCTTTTTCGTAAGGTCCGTCATCCCCGGGAAAAAAGTCCAGTAAACCGATTTTTTCATCGGCTGATTTCTTGACATAAGGATAAATCAAGGAGGCATAGTCAACGGCAAAATGGCTTATTCTCAGGTTGCGGGGGTAAAAAAATTTTATCAGCCCCGTATCTAAAATTAAATCATCCTTGCCCGCTTTTTCCGTTTTTATCAGAGGGCATTTTAAAACCTCGCTGAATATGATTTTTTCCGCCAGATGGCTGCGGGCCGGTAAAAGAGTCCAGATAATTAACTTTAAGTTTCTCTCTTTGCATTTTTTATGCAAGAATTCCATTCGCCATTTTATTTTGTCAGTTAATTTCATAAAAATAATTGATTATTGAGCAAAAATCTTTTTTTCGCCTTTGATTATTTTATATTCCGGCACGAAATCTTTTATCATCTTTCCCAGAAGTTCGGGATCATCAGGAAGATGATATGAGCAAATGGCAATTTTTGGCTTGAATCTTTTAATCGTATTTTTTGCTCCTGCCAGCAGATTTCTTTCCATTCCCTCAACATCGGCTTTAATGAAATCTATCTTGGAGATTTTGTTTTCTTCCACGAATTCATCCAGGGTTATCTGGTTTACCTTTTCCACCTTGCCCTTATAATCAAAAACGGCTGATGAGTTACCCAAATTCCTGACCGGAGTGGAAAAATCCAATTCTTTCTTTTTTTCTCCCAGGGCAAAGGGTATGACTTCCACGTTTTTTATTCCGTTAAGTTCTAAATTCCTTCTGAGTAATTTCTGCGCTTCCGAAATCGGCTCAAAGGCGAAAATCCGTCCCTCGCTCCCCACTTTTCTCGAAGCATAAATCGAAAACATCCCCATATAGGCACCGGCATCAATGACCCAATCGCCATTTTTCAATTTTATGTTTTCTCTTTCATAAATTCCCTCGTGCTGGGGAAAAAAATCTAACAAACTTACTTTATCCCCTTTTTTCTTAAGATAAGGGTAAACCAGGTCAAAGTATACTCCCATAACTGAGGCTAAATTAAGGTTGCGGGGATAAATTATTTTCATCATCTCCATATCAAATACTAAATCATCTTTGCCAAGATTTTCTATTTTTACCAAGGGACATTTTTTAATTTCCCTTTCTATTATTTTTTCCGCCAGCCTGCTGCGGGAAGGCAAAATACTGTAAAAAAGAACTTTTAATCTCTTCCCTTTGGCCTGCCTTATGATAAATTGCAGCCGCCATTTAATTTTATCAGTTAATTTCGTCATGTTTAATTGTTTTTGAGCCCGTTAATCAGTGTTCTTAATTTGGCTCTCAATTTAATGGGGATTAAATTGCGCAGAAGATAACGGCCAATGGTATAAAAAGAATAAATTGAAAAAGGAGTATAGGGAACGTGACTTGAAGCTTCGTAGCTATCTCCCTTGGCAATTTTTATCTTCGTTCGGGAGGCAATTTCTTTCATTTCTTCGGGGTATTTCCGCAAAGAATCTTCGTGTATGGCTGTCCAGCGCCTGCCGTAAGCGACTTCCAAAGCTTCGTTCCAGATTTTCTCAAATTTTTGTTTTGACATATCGCAGAACAAATATTTGGATGTGATGGAAAAATTCCCGAGGTCAGACCAATCAATCTCTTCTTTTGATAAAAGACCTTTTTCAATAAATTCGTAATAAAAAGGACTGCCGGGCAAGGGCCGGAAAATTCCAATGCCCTTTGTGTTGCCGCTTACGTTTTTCATAAAATCGATGGTCTGCCTCATTTCTATTTCGGTCTCTCCGGGAATGCCAATCATAAAAGAATTGCCCAAGGATAATCCCGCTTCTTTTACCAAGGCACAGGCTCTTTTGTTCATCTCAACCGTTGTTCTTTTGTTTATCGCCTGAAGCATGCGGTCTGAACCGCTCTCAATACCAATATTCATACCGAAGCATCCGGCTTTTTTCATCAATTTTAGCGTCTCCGGCTCTATCTGATTAGCCCTCATCGCCGCATACCACCTTTTGCCGGTGTGCGGCCAAAAAAGTTTTAAACGGATGAATCCTTCGCATATTTTGTATAAACGGTCCTTCATCGCGGCTATCGTATCGTCGATGAAATCAATGACGTCGATATCGTATTTTGAAAGATATTTTACCATATCGACTATGTATTCGGGAGAATGATAGCGGAATGGTTTCGACCAGTCGCTGGCGCAGAACTTGCAGGAATAAGGACAACTTCTTGAAGTAAGAACAGTTAGGGCTTTATAGCCCCACTCTGACGTCGTGTCTACGGTGAATTTGGTGTAATAGCGGTGATTAACCAGGTCGTAATTGGGAAAAGGATATTTATCAATATCCATGACTACGTTCCTCTTTTCAAATTTATCAACGTGGTCTTTGTACATCAAGCCCGAGATGGCATTGATATTTTTGCCTTCCAGAATATCAAGAGAAACTTCTTCCCCTGAGCCGACGCAAACGGCGTCAAATTCGGGAATTTGTTTCAGGGTTAATTCCGGCTCAACTGAAGGATGAGGGCCTCCGGCGATGAGTAAAAATCCGGGAAATTTTCTTTTGATTTCACCCGCAATATTTTTCGCTCCGTCAAAAGAAGCAGTCAATATGTTTATTCCTATCATGTCGGGCTTGAATTCCTCTATGATTTTTAAAACAAAGGGGATATAATCGTTCGTTTTATATGTTGTAATGAGCTCGCGGCAGTCGATAACTTTAACGCTATGGCCTTTCTGGTGCAAATAACTGGCCATGGCTATTATCCCTACCGGCGCTATACGACCAATGTTCCAGGATGGCGTCTTGGCCTTGTCGAAATCGCTACTGCCAGGCGGCAATATGAAGATTGTTTTGGACATTATGATAATCGATATTGATGGCTTAGATTTATTTTTGCGCCAATTTTTTTTCTCAGTAAAACTTTCACTGCCTCATAAGCCCCGAAAAAGACAATTACGTAAAACAAGTCTCCCAAAAAAGTATTTCTCAAAAACGGCAAAGCCATTAAATAACATTGGCCCAAACCAGAAGGGGTCTTGGCATACCAGGAAGTAAAAGACCAAACGGAAAAATTGGTTAGCGCAAAAAATATCACTGAACCAGAAATGGAACCGACAATAACGGTTTGCCATTTCTTGTGTTTTTTCAACCAAAAACCCAAAAGGACGCAAAGCAAAAAACTCCCGTAAACAGAAATCATAAGATTGGTCTCGTAATGTCCAATAAATACGTCAGAAATAGCCATTACCGCCAAAGGTATAGTCAGGGCTATTTTTTTTGATAAATAAACTCCTCCGAATAAAGCCATGGCGGCGATCGGAGAAAAATTAGGAGAATGAGGTGAAAGCCTCAAGCCAATCCCTATCAAAATTAAAATCAGGGCGATTATAAATTCTATAATTTCTCCTTTTTTGGAAACGATATTTTTTTTCATATATATTGAAAAATAAATTATTAATAAATTATTCCTATAATACTAAAAGGGGGGATTTTTCGAATTTAAATTCCACTTTATCTCCTGCATTTAATTCTTTTTTATCGGCTGAAACCTGGGGCATTTCGCCGTTTACATAATAAAGCCAGCAGTTTCCTTCTTGGCCATTTTCTTTATTGCCGATGGCTTCGACAAAAATTCCTACATCATAATTTTTTGTTTTCAGCATAAAATTCAATCTGTTTGTTCCGTATTCCAATAAGGAAAAGGCTGTCATCCCATTTTGAAATTCCGCATCCAAAACCTGGGAAGATTCCTGCCCATTGTTAATAACAAGACTGACCTTCTCTTTTATATTTTCTTCCTGCGATTCATTCCCTACAAAGAAAAGGAGATTTTCCCGATAAGAAAATAATATCCACCCCGTCGTAACAAATATTACCAGTATCAATATTATTAAAATATTCGTTTTTTTCATTGTATTCTTTTTTAATTGATAAGTTATTTTTTCTCGTAGTGTCTCGCCCCTCTAAAATTAATTTCCCCTTTGAAATATAAATCGGAAAAAGAATTGATAAGTTTATTCGCCTCATCCATGTTTTTCGAAGCATGCTTAAAATGGTCGGTTATTAGCTCCTTATTGGCCTCAAACAGCAATCTATAAAATTCTTCATCGGGAATGTCCGTAAAATTTACTGTCAGAAGGTCAGAATTTTTAAACTTGTTGAAAAAGTCTTCCGGACCAGACAGCAATCCTCTTTTTGTGGCTTCATTATAAAGATCACATCCAGGATAGGGAGTTACCGGCCTGATGGTTCTTATCTGATAATAAGTATTGTATTTTTTAATCATATTGACGTTGCTTCTTAATGATTCTGCAGTATCCCCCTTGTTCCCCCAGATAAAATTCAAACCCATTCCTATACCGACTTTTCTTGCGACCTCCAAAGCTCCGATGTTTTGTTCCACAGTCGTGTGTTTTCCCATCAGATCCAAGACCTTCTGATTCGATGATTCAAAACCGAAGTTCAGAAGCTTGCATCCTGACTCTTTCAGCCATATGGCTGATTCTTCGTCAAAAATATCCACCCTGGCATTGCAACTGTACTTTATTTTGATGTTATTTTTCTTCACTGCGTCACGGAATTCCAATATTCTTTTTTTGGGATAATTGAAGAGTTCATCAAACATCGGAAAATAAGTGACGCCGTATTTTTCATTCAGAATTTTCAGTTCACCCATCAAATTGTCCATACTCCGAAATCTTATTCCTCCCTCCATGCGGTAGCAAAAATTGCACCTATTTATGCATCCCCTGCTTGTCAATATTCCAAGGGTTTTTTCATTCTCTTCTGCATCATAAAACTTCAGGCAATTGGTGTATTTTTCCATCGGAAACAAAGACCATTCAGGAAAGGGAATTTTATCCAAATCAAAAATAGGCAATCTCCTCTCATTAACCATGATTCCGTTTTTGCCCTTATAAGCAATACCCTTTATCCTGGAAAGGTCTCCGTTTTCTAATTTGCATTTCAGAAGTTCCACTATGGTTTCTTCCGCTTCCCCGATAGCCACAATATCGGCACCAGTTTTTTTGATTACATATTCGGGAATCGGGCTGGGACCGTGTCCTCCTAAAACCAGCCAGGCGCCTTTTTTGTACCCATTAATAATCTCAGAGAGCCCAAGGACGGTTTCCTTGAATCTCGCGGCCAGAAAACCAAATCCAATCAGATCATA
>CAYHBF010000003.1:0-5068 GCA_964354835.1 uncultured Candidatus Saccharibacteria bacterium | reverse complement strand
AAAAAATATAAATTATTTTAGTTTTTTACGAGAATATAGCGAATTTGAAATTTCTAAAATGTTTATAAAATATCCTCAATATTTTTCTGTCTTTTCCAGCTGTAATGCCTCTATGAGAATTGGAGTTAAACAAATAAAGTGGTGCGGAAATTGTCCCAAATGTCTTTTTGTTTATACCGCTTTGTATCCCTTTTTAAATAAAAAAGATTTACTTAAAATTTTTGGCAAAGATATTTTTCAGAATAGAAAATTATTGCCGGTAATGAAATCTTTGATGGAGAAGGGAAGACCCAAACCTTTTGAGTGCGTCGGCACCAAAAAAGAAGCTAGATTAGCCTTTAATTTAAGTTTGAAAAAAGCCCTTCGGCAAGCTCAGGGTAAACCAATCCCTTATTTGTTGACAAAAATTAAATAATGTGTTAATATTTAAACATAGAAGGAAATCTCGTCATTCCTTCTAAATTTTAAAGAAAGGAGGGCATTAAAAATGGGCGAGAAGAGTTTGGAGCACCAAGTCCTAGTTGCGCTGATGATTCACAAGATTGAGGAGTATCTCCGCGAGACCATAAGGGACCTGGGAGATATCTTCAAATCTATGGGTCTCAATACTAAGGATGTTGGACTGCTCAGCCTTGATCTAATCGAGGAAGCAGTTACAGCCATCAAAGTTAAAGCGCAAGTATCTGAGAGAAGATAGTAATTTTCTCTCGGAAAGTGGGGAGAGGGCAAAAGACAAGTTCAAGGTAATTTTAACAATCCTTGGCTCTCCTTTATTAAGGACGGCTAAGCGTGCTGATTGAAGAACAAGAACTTGAATTTGATCTCCTTCTCCCCACCCCCAATCCTTCAGAAACCAGAGATCAGCTGGTCTTTTTTTATGCTTCATTTTTAAGAGGGTTTATGTTATTTTAGAGATAGGCGAAGAGAATTTTATTCTCTTCTTTAACCTTCACTTCGTTTGGTTGAATGAAGTTAAACGAACTAAAAAATAAAAAAATAATTATTTTAGGATTTGGTAAAGAGGGAAAAGACACTTTTTTATTTTTGAGGAAGTTATTTCCGAAGAAGATTATTGGAATTGCTGACAAAGATGAGAAAGTCGCCTCGTCGACGACCTACCGCAGAGGCAGGATAAAATGGCATTTTGGCAAAAACTACCTCAAATCCCTTAAGAATTACGATGTAGTCATTAAATCGCCGGGTATTCCTTTTAAAATTTTGCCGAAATCGCAGTTCCCTAAAATCATCACTCAAACTGAGATTTTTTTTGAGAATTGCCCCGGAAAAATTGTCGGAGTAACAGGAACAAAAGGGAAAAGCACCACTACTTCTTTAATTTATAAAATTTTGAAAGCTTGCCCTGAGCGAAGTCGAAAGGCCCATCTGGTTGGCAATATCGGAAAACCGGTTTTGAATCTTCTTCTCTCAGCTACCAAAAAAGATGTCTATGTTTATGAACTATCTAGTCACCAGCTTTACAATCTTAAAAGATCGCCTCAGATTGCCGTTTTTTTGAATATCTATCCTGAACATTTGGATTATTACCGAAATTTCAGAGAATATTTTAAAGCGAAACAAAACATTACCAAATATCAGACAAAGGAAGATTATTTTATTTATAACTCCGGAGATAAGCTAGTCAGGAAAGTTGCTAAAAAAACTAAAGCTAAAGCAATCCCTGTTAAAGGAAAATATTATGAATTAGACAGAAATGCAGCTATTGCAGTAGGGAAGTTATTTAAAATTCCTCAAGAAAGAATTTTAAAAGTAATAAAAGAATTTAAATCTTTGCCCCATCGGTTGGAATTAGTTGGCACTTTTAAGGGAATAAAATTTTATAATGATGCCTTATCAACGATTCCCGAAACTGCAATTGCCGCCCTTGATGCTCTGGGAAATAACGTTCAGACCATAATGCTCGGGGGCTTTGACAGAAAGATTGATTTTAAAAATTTAGCAAAAAGAGTTTTAAAAAGTAAGGTTAAAAATGTAATTCTCTTTCCAACAACCGGAAAGAAAATCTGGCAGGAAATCATTCGCCAGACGGGTAAGCGAAGTAAAAAATTACCAAGCCATTTCTTTGTAGATAACATGTCGGATGCTGTAAAAATTGCTTATGAAAACACTCAAAAGGGAAAAATCTGCTTGCTTTCAACTGCTTCTACAAGTTTCAGTATCTTCCGGGATTATAAAGAGAAGGGTAATCTATTTAAAAAATTCGTGAAAAAATATGCCCCGTAATACAACTATGCCAAAAAATGAAGGTCGGCCTGATTTTCTTTTATTGGGGGTATTCGTGGCTTTGTTGATTCTGGGGATATTAATTTTAGCCAGCGTTTCAGCTTCAATCTCTCAAGAAAAATTTGGTAATACTTATTATTTTTTAAACCATCAAATTGTTTTTGGATTACTGCCTGGAATAATTTTAGCCTTTTTAGCTTATAAAATTAGCTTAAACATTTTAAAAAAAATTGCCCCGGTCTTTCTTTTAATAAACCTGGTATTGATGGCGATGGTTTTTTTGCCAGAAATTGGGTCTGCTTTGGGAGGAGCAACCAGATGGTTAAATTTAGGCCCGGTTTCTTTTCAACCCTCAGAAATTTTAAAATTGACCTTTACGCTTTATTTAGCCGCCTGGTTAAGCGTCCGAACCTCCCATCAAAAAAAAATCGTTGGGGTGGATTTCAGCCAGACTTTGATTGCCTTTTTGTTTGTTATCGGGATAATCGGAGTACTTTTTTATTTTCAATCCGACGTCAGCACCCTGGGGATTATTTCTTTAACGGCAGCCGTAATGTATTTTTTAGCCGGCACGCCTCTCTGGCACAGCATTTTAATAATTTTAATCGGAGCCGGAGGATTGGCGCTATTAATTAAGCTCGCCCCTTATAGATGGAATCGGCTCTTAGTTTTTCTTAAACCAGAAATTGATCCGATGGGAATAGCATACCAGATAAAACAGGCTTTGATTGCCATAGGCTCTGGAGGAATTTTTGGGTTAGGACTTGGCATGTCCAGACAGAAATTTGGTTTTTTACCTCATCCAATGTCCGACTCAATTTTTGCCATCTTTGCCGAAGAAACGGGATTTATTGGAAGCTTAATCTTAATTTTATTGTTTTTGATATTTTTGTGGCGGATTGTCAAAATCGCCAAAAAAAGCTCAGACAAATTTGCTCAATTGGCCTGCCTCGGAATCGGTTTCTGGATTTCTTTACAAGCTTTTATTAATCTTGGCTCCATGATGGGAATATTGCCCTTGAGCGGTATTCCCTTGCCATTTATTAGCCACGGAGGGTCACATTTGGTCGTAGAAATGATTGGAACAGGAATAATTTTAAATATATCAAAACACATATGAAAATTTTATTCACCGGCGGCGGTACCGCAGGTCACATCTTACCCATAATTGCCGTAACAAGAGAATTAAGGCGGATTTACCCTGAAGTAAACCTTCGGTTTTTTTACATCGGGCCGAAAGATGAATTCTCAAAAACTTTACTTTCTCAGGAAGGAATACAGGTAAAAGGAATTTTTACGGGAAAAATCAGACGATATTTCGGATTTAAGGAGTTCTTCCAAAATATTGTAGACGTCTTATTCAAAATCCCGATTGGGTTTTGGCAAGCATTGTTTTATATCATCTTTTTAAATCCTGATTTGATTTTTAGCAAAGGAGGTTACGGGTCATTTTCTTCGGTCCTGTCTGGCTGGATTTTGCAGGTACCGATTTTTTTGCACGAGTCAGATGTCGTTCCCGGCTTAACCAACAGACTTTTAAGCAGGTTTGCCTTAGAAATATTTGTGTCTTTTCCGGTTCAAAAAACCGAACATTTTCCTTTAAAAAAATTGGTTCACGTTGGGAATCCCATTAGAGAAGAAATTCTGGAGGGTTCAAAAGAAGAAGCAAAAGAAGTTTTTAATTTATCCGGCGAAAAATCCGTAATTCTAATTTTAGGCGGCTCTCAGGGGGCTCAAAGAATTAATGATAAAATCCTGGAAAATTTGCCGGATCTTTTGATTAATTTTGAAGTCATACATCAATGTGGTGAACAAAATTATGAACAGGTCAAAACCGAATCAAACGTCATGGTTGGTGAAATGCTTGTAAAGTACTACCATCTTTTTCCGTTTTTAACGGAAGAGAAATTAAAATATGCTTATGCGGCGGCAGATTTTATCGTCAGCCGGGCAGGTTCGGGAAGTATCTTTGAAATTGCTGCCTTGGGGAAACCAAGCATTTTAATTCCTTTGCCAGAATCTGCCCAAAACCATCAAATAAAAAACGCCTATGCCTACGCTGAAAATGGAGCAACTTTAGTTATGGAGGAGGCTAATTTTATGTCTCATTTTTTCTTAGAAAAATTAAAACATCTTTTTTCACATCCGGAAGAACTGGAAAAAATGCAAAAAGCAGCCAAAGAATTTGCTAAACCTCTGGCTGCCAAAATAATCGCTGGATACATCGTTAGTTATTTGACTAAGTAAGTAATTTGTCTCAAGATTAAATTTATGATTTCTGAAGAATTTAAATTTATTAAGCCAGGGGAGGTAAGAACCAGATTTGCCCCTTCTCCAACGGGCTTTTTGCACGTCGGCGGAGCCAGAACCGCTCTTTTTAACTATCTTTTTGCCAAAGAATTTCAAGGAAGCTTTATTCTAAGAATTGAAGATACCGATATTGAAAGAAGCAATCTTCAGTTTGAAAAAGATATTATTGAGAGTTTAAAATGGTTGGGAATTGAATGGGACGAAGGACCAAACATAGAAGGAAACTATGGACCTTACCGTCAAAGCCAGAGATTAGAAATCTACGCTAAATATATTAAAAAACTCTTATCTGAAAATAAAGCTTATTATTGTTTTTGTTCGGAAGAAGAATTGGAAGCCCAGAGACAATATTTATTATCGATTGGCGAATCGCCTCGTTATTCTGGAAAATGCGGACAACTTTCAAAAGAAGAGGCGGAAAAATATTTATCCGAAGGGAAACCGGCGGTAATAAGATTCAGAGTGCCGGAAAAAAAAATACAATTTGATGATTTAATCAGGGGTAAATTGGAATTTG
>CAYHBF010000002.1:0-25229 GCA_964354835.1 uncultured Candidatus Saccharibacteria bacterium | reverse complement strand
TAGCCGAGGTCCGCTTTTTAATAGATTTTAAAAGAACTATTTTATAGAAACTGTTTCTAAAAATTTATTAAATTCCTGGAGGCAACTTTCTTTTTCATCGGAAGCCCAATAGAGATCGAAGTCATATAATCTGTTTTCTGTAGGGATATAAACAGAGGTGGCTGGACCCAAAAATTCACTATCAAAAATGTTCTTCAGAGCACTTCGATTATCTATTGTTATTTCTTCAAATTCCTCAGATTTTATATTCAAACCCCAGTGAATTGCCTTTATTTCTTCTTTTATTTCATTAAAATTCATCTTTTTATATATTACCGATATTTCTATTCCGCAGCCTTTTGTTAACGGTGGACTCACCAATTCGCCATTTTTTCTTCCTGTTATCTTAGGAGTGCATATCAATATCGAACCTTCCAAGGCTTCTATTTTTTCTGCTGTCCATCCTTCCGGCACCTTAATACTTAATCCTGCCCTTTTATTTTCTACTATTTTCCCTTCGGTAGTTTCTTTAATAACATAATCGTCTGGACTTCCTTTAATTTCTCGTCCTTGCCACCACCAAAAAAATCCTCCGGCCGCGAGGATTAAAACAATAATAACCGAAATAACAATTTTTTTCTTCCCAATCTTTCCTAAATTCGCGATTTTACACATATTTTATTATTTTACCCCTCGTCAAAAATAAAACAATCTTTTCCCCTGTGGAAAACCCATATCCCATAAATCTATTGATGGATATCGGATATCCATCAACATCTAACAGCGCACAATTTAATCTATAATTAGCTTTTTAACAAATTTAATATTTTTTTGGTATTGTTTTAACCAATCAGCGAAAAAATTCTGATAACCATTTGTACCTCCAAAAAATTTGAATAAAAAATCATTATTAATTAAAGAAGGGAAATTCTTAACTCCCCAGTAATCTTGATGACTTGACCAGCGATTCTTTTTATCTTCTAAAAAATTCAGGGCATTTTGAATTTCTAAATTACTTAATCCTTTTTCTTTCCAGTCGGGTTTCCATAAATCTAAGAGATTTGAATGAATATAACAGACTAGATGGGCAGCTTGAGTATTATTTGATACTTGAACTTTTTTGTATTTTCCTTGAAATAAAACACCTTCTCTTTCATATTTTAGATTAAAGTAATTAGTGTATCCTATTCCAAATTTCTGATGAAATTTTGCTAAGCCATTATTAATTTTTGGAGAAGAAAAACAGTGATAATGATTTGGCATTAAACACCAAATAAATAAATCTATTAATAAGTCTCTCGGTTTTCTATTGATGGATATCGGATATCCATCAATAGAATTCTTTAAAATAGGGGTTCGCCGCTGGACATTTATTACATCATTAATATCATTAAATTCGTAAATATCGTGTATGCCTCGAAAAAAATCTTCAGTATCTAAAAAAATCTTTCTTTTTTCTACTCCTCGATTATAAGTATGCCAAAACCCATACATGATGAAATTTATTATAATTTAATAAATATTAATTTGATGAATGTGATGGATATCGGATATCCATCAATTATTAATCATACACACTTCTAAAATCAATCACAAGTTGAAACTCAAATTTATTGAGGATTAACCAAATAAATAAAAAAGGGGGGTCAAAGATGACATACCCCCACAAGATGCTTTCGCACCTGTTTGGCTTAATTCAAATAGATTTTTATCTTGTCGCGGTTGACAGGAGATAGCTCTCGCAGCTCTAGAGCTGTACTGGAAGCTGTACCTTTAAACGATGGTTTCAAGAGAGTAGCTTCCTTTCTGCTTACCAATTTTATAGTTCTATGTATACCATAGATGCAACAGACTATCACAAAGATTAGTCTGACGAGAACAAAAAATTGGGTACCCAATGGCTCTCCTTCAATCTCATATGATATTCTCAAAGTGCTTACCTCCTTTTATTAGTTGAATGTGCCGATTGTTTGCTTTACAACCCCTCTATTGCCTCTATTCCATCGGCCTCCTTCTTCAATCCCGAGGAAACCGAGAAAGATAGAAAAGGTCTCGAAAATACCAAAGCTAAAATTTTTTTTGATTAGCCTTTTTATGGCTTTTTCTAAATAGAATAAGCCAGCCAGAAATAGTAAAGATATAAGGAACAAAATATATTCTTTCACTTGTTTTATTTACCTCCTTCTTTTATATTTTAAAGATATATCATAATAAATAAAAAAATCAAGCCCTGATAGCTTGATGAATTCTATCTCTCCAAAATTATTTAGAGACCTGCGAATTCTTTAATTTTGGAAATGGGAACGGTGAAAACCCGACCTTCTTTGTCAATTATGTTTATTCCCAAAACATTTCCTTCAATATCAAACAGAGAACTGCCAATTAAATCATTATCTTCTAAAATATTGGTCTGAATGGAATTTTCGTCAAACGTTTTAATAATCCCTTCATTAACAATTTTCCCTAAACCAGTTTTTTTAAAAATTGTTCCAACCAGAAAAACCCTTTCCCCTAGTTTTATTTTTCCCAAATCAGCAAAACTACAGGTTGGCAAGTTACTTTTATCAATTTTTATCAGGACTAAGTTTTCTTTTGTGTCTCTTTTTAAAATTTGGACTGAAATTAATTTTCCGTCAACGAAAATGCTGGAAGTAGCACTTTTAGGAACTAATTCAGCTAAAGTAATTGACAAGCCGTCAGCAGTTAAAATTAATCCTGAACCTTCTAAAGTTTCGCCAGTTTTCGTTTTTGTACTGACTCCGACTATAACTTTTTCCACTTTTTCAATGGCATCGGTTATGGCAACATTTTCTTGAATTGTGATTTCCTTTTTTTGGGTTAAAAAAATCGGAGGTTGTTCAAGTCGATATTGATAAAAAAGTGGCCTTTCTATAAAATAGGGCCACAAAATCTGGTCTGCAAAAATTCCGCCAAAAACACCCAAAATAAAAATACCTATAATTTTAAAAATTTTTTTAACCATCAATGCATCTCTATCTTGTTAAAACTTTTTCCTTGACCTCCGTAGCTCCGCTTATGGCGGGAGAAGGTCTTTTTTTCTCAGCTTTAATCAAATCTTTTGGAGTTCTAAAGATAATTTTTCCCTCTTCCATATCAACAATAACATTCTCCCCTTCTTTAATTTCGCCAGAAACAATTTTCAAAGACAAAGGATCTAAAACTAATTTCTGAATCACTCTTTTTAAAGGTCGGGCTCCCAAATTTTGGTCAAATCCCCTTTCAGCTAAAATCTCTTTAACTGACTCACCAATTTTAATTTCAATTTTCTTACCTCTCAGACGTTCCATAACTTTTGAAAGCTCCAGCTCAACGATTTTCTTAATTTCTGGTTTTCCAAGATAATTAAAGATAATTATTTCATCAATTCGGTTTAAAAATTCTGGCCGAAAATTCTCCTTTAAAGAAGCCATCACCTTTTCTTTTAGGGTATCCCTCTGGCTTTTTTCCTCATCACCTCCAACAAAACCCAGGGCAGATTCTTTGGCAATAATATCTGAGCCAACGTTTGAGGTCAAAATGAGAGTAGCGTTCTTAAAAGAAGCTGTTCTGCCTTTGGCATCGGTTAATCTGCCGTCCTCTAAAATTTGAAGTAAGATATTAAAAACCTTTGGATGAGCTTTTTCAATCTCGTCGAGCAAAATAACGCTATAAGGCCTTCGTCTGATTTTTTCAGTCAATTGGCCCCCCTCTTCGTAGCCAACGTAACCGGGAGGAGAACCTATCATTTTAGAAACAGTGTGTTCTTCCATATATTCTGACATATCCAGTCTGACCAAGGCATTTTCATCATTAAAAAGAAATTCAGCCAAGGCCCGGGCAGTTTCGGTTTTCCCAACTCCGGTTGGCCCCAAAAACATAAATGAGCCCAGGGGCCTATTTTCTTCAGAAATTCCCGCCCTTGCCCGGCGTATAGCGCTGGAGATTGCTTTTATTGCTTCCTCTTGGCCTATCACTCTTTTTGAAACGATTTCCTCCATCTTTTCCAATTTCTTCGCCTCTTCTTCCAATAATCTCATTACCGGAATTCCCGTCCATTTGGAAACCACTTTAGCCACATCTTCTTCTGAAACTTCTTCTTTTAAAATCGGACGGGATTTCTGAAATTGAGCCAATTTTCTTTCGGCCGCTTTTAATTCTTTAAGAAGTTGAGGGATTTTCCCGTACTTCAATTCGGCCACCTTTTGTAAATTAGCGGCAATCTGTTCTTTCCCCACCTCAAAGCGGCTAATTTCAATTTCTTTTTTAAGGTTTCTTATTTTATTAATCGTTTCCCTTTCCGACTGCCATTTAACCTCAATAACTTTTGCCTTTTCTTTTAAATCGGCCAACTGACGAGGGATTACTCCTTTTCTTTGAGATTTTTCTTTTTTAAGAACCTCTTGTTCAATTTCTAATTTCTGAATCTCTTTTTTAAACTGCTCTAATTCTTGCGGTTCTGATTCAATATCCAATCTCAGAGAGCTCATCGCCTCATCCATTAAATCCACCGCTTTGTCGGGCAAAAATCTATCAGTAATGTATCTGGCTGCTAATTGAGCACAAGCTACCAAAGCCGAATCTTTTATCTTTACCCCATGGTGCAATTCATATTTTTCTTTAATTCCCCTTAAAATTGAAATCGTGTCTTCAATTGATGGCTCTGAAACATAAATCGGCTGAAATCTTCTTTCTAATGCAGGGTCTCTTTCCAAATATTTTTGATATTCTTTTAAAGTAGTAGCGCCGATTGCCCTAAGTTCACCTTTGGCTAAAGCGGGTTTCAGTAAATTTGAAGCGTCAATTGCTCCTTCAGCCGCTCCAGCTCCGACCAAAGTATGCAGTTCGTCAATAAACAGAAGATATCTGCCGCCAGCCCGATTAATTTCCCTGATAAAGGCCTTAACCCTGTCTTCAAATTCTCCTCGATATTTAGTTCCGGCTATGATTGCTCCCAGATCCAAAGCAACAATTTCTTTGTCTTTTAAGCTTTCCGGCATCTGACCAGAAATAATTTTTTGAGCCAAACCTTCAACAATGGCTGTTTTTCCAACCCCTGCCTCCCCAATTAAAACCGGGTTATTTTTTGTCCTCCGGGACAAAACCTGCATCAATCTTCGAATTTCATTTTCTCTTCCAATGACCGGATCTAATTTTCCTTGTCTGGCGAGAGTAGTCAAATTCCGGGCATATTTTTCAATAACCTGGTATTTAGATTCTGGCTCAGGGTCAGTGATTCTTTGACCTCCCCGAATCTGAACTAATTGTTTTAAAACTGTTTCATAATCTAACTTACCTAATTCTAAAGCGGTCACACCACCGCCTGGCTGCAAAAAAGTAGCTTTATCCAAAATTTCTTTGGCCTTAGTTTCGGTATCTAAAAGGGCTAAAAACAAATGCTCAACCGAAATAAATTCATCTCCCATTTTCATTGCCTCTTGCCTGGCCCGTTCCAGAATCTTGGCCATATCCTGGGTTAAATAAAACTGGCCGAAAGTTTGAGGAGTAGCAATTATTGGAATTCTTTCTAAGGATACTTTTGTTTTTCTTTTTAATCCCTCAATATCAGCTCCAATTCTTTGAAGCAAATTTAAAACCACGCTTTCTTCCTGAGAAAGTAAAACGAAAAGCAAATGCAGGGCATCAATTTGCTGCTGACCTCTTTCTCTTGCTAAATCCTGGGCAGACAATATAACCTCTTGGGCTTTATGAGTAAAATTAACTCCTCCTCCGTTCATATTTCCTTTTTATAACAGAAATTTAAAAAAATCAAGCACCAAGGCCGCCAAAGCGGCCGAAGGTGGAGATGAAGGAAAACTTCGAAGAAGGCAAACTTCATCGACTACCAAGTCTGTAGAAACAGGTGAAGGTCGAAAAGAAGAGAATCTTCTTTGAGCCCTTGTGAACTTGAAAATCGTGACTCCCCCGACTGGATGATGCGAAGCCCCGTAGTATCCCGCTCACAGAGGGACTACTACTTGGGGTTCGAACCTGTTTTATTTATCTATAATTTTAATTTTTTTATCCAAGAAATCAGGATAAGGATGAGGAAATTCTGCGACACGATAAGCAATTCCTTTTTTTAATTTCATCCCCCTCTCAATAACCCCTTTAGGAATATAAGGCGTTAATCCCATTTCGACGAAAAGCTCGGTAAGCGGACCCCAAATCCAAGAACCCTCTTTCCAATGTAAATTATCTAAGTTCCGTAAAATTAACAAAAACAGCACTAAAGAACTTCCCAATAAAACGGTAATTAATACAGAGATGAATGAATTATTATTTATAACAAACAGTGATATTAAAATAATAGATGCTAAAACTAGAAGATTGCCCCATTCAAAGATCAACATTTTTTCGTTTAGCCAATGAATTACTTCTTTCTTACTAATAGATGATTCCTTTAGAATATTAATAATATTCAAGTATATCTCTTTTTGTGATTCCGTTTTCGGCTCTATCTTAATAAAAAAATCAAATAATTCATTAAATTTATTCACTGATTTATCATAATCAACCAGTTCATAATCTATGGAATTAATTAAAAAATCATCTATTAATAACCTGCATCTGTTTTGAGTTTCTGTTCCAAAACTAGCCGATAATTTATAGATACTTAATAACAAGGCATCATCTTTTCTTAGAGATGTTCTAATTGAATTAAATCTAGATTGTCTATTTGCAATTGCAAAAGCAAGAAAAATACCGAATAAAAAAGAGGTTACCGATAACAGGGTTATTATTAAATCTGAAGTCCCTGTTCCGTGGATAAAAATAGCTATCAGGGAAAAAATAATTATTGAACCAATTATATATTTATACATAATAAATTTTATAAGATGCTACTGTCGCAATAATATTTATCCTTCTTTCATTCTACCAAAAACCGCCTTCTTGAGAAAGCGGCGGGAATCGGGGCTCCGCGGGTGAGATTAGAATTTTATTCGCTCCTTTCTCCCAGGGTGACTTCAATGGTTTTTTCTTCTCCTTCTCTTAAAATTTTTAAAACTACCTTGTCTCCGGGATTATATTTCATTATTATTTTAGCTAAATTGTTTTCAGTCGTAATTTTTTCGCCATTGAATTCCAAAATAATATCCCCCTCTTTGAGTCCGGCGATTTGGGCCGCTGAACCGGCAGAAACAGCTGCCTCGCCCTGAGTGCCTTTTTGAACCCAAGCTCCGTAATTTACCGGTAAATTATTTTCTTTCTGAATTGTCTCGTTAATCAAAACATATCTTACTCCCAAAAAAGGATAGGCAATTCTTCCTAAGGTCTTTATTTGTTCAATGTCTTTTTTGGCGCTGTTAATTGGAATAGCAAAACCAATGTTTTCTGCCTGTTGAGCCATGGCAAAATTAATTCCAATTACCTCGCCCTTTAAATTAAAAAGTGGTCCTCCGGAATTTCCCTGATTGATAGCTGCATCTGTTTGAATTATATCTTCCAGTGTCTCCAAAGTTCCTCCGCCGCCAGCGGTCACAGTCCTCCCTAAACCAGAGATCACTCCTACTGAAACTGTATTTTTGAATTCACCTAAGGCGTTACCAATAGCAATAACGGTTTGGCCAATTTGTAATTTATCTGAATCTCCCAATTTTAAAGTTGGGAATTTTTCTTTGTCTTCAATTTTTATTATTGCCAAGTCTCGGAATAAATCACTGGCTAAAACTTTAGCCGGGTATTTTTTGCCATCATTGGTCAAAACAGTATAATCGGCCTCTTCTTCAGAAACCACGTGAGCATTGGTTAATACCATTCCGTCTTCTGAAATAATAAAACCTGTACCACCGCCAATTTCTTTTTTCTCTGTTCCTTTCTGTCTGTATTGAGGGATTTGGAATTCCATCCCAAAGAATTCTTCAAAAGGAGAAATATAATATTCCTCAAAGACGGGCAGGTCTTTCGTGACAATAATACTTACAACTGCCTGTGAATTTTCATTGACGACTTTAATTATCGCTTCTTCTTGCGATGTCTGGGGAAGATAAATTGGTTGGTTTTCAACGATTTTTTCTGGTATCTCAATGTTTAATTTACTTAAATAATTCTTTATTCCTGCAAAAAAATAATTGCCGGAAATTATTCCAGCCAAAAAACCAAAAACAGAAGAAACAAAAATAATTAAAATTACAACCCAAAAGATTCGGTTTTTCCAAAAATTAACCTTGGGCATTTTAAGCTTCGGGGACTCAAATTTTGGTAATTCGTAGATGGACATATAAAAAATATTATATCTTTTTTTTCTTATTTCTAAAACTATTAAGTCTGTATTTGAAAATATCTGATTTTATGGGACCGAAAATTAACATATACAGTGCCGCCAATAGATATTTTGAATAAGTTCTAAATCTCCCATCTACTTCAAATCTTCTGGTTGAAGTCAAAACAGGTTTGGTTTTAATAAAGCCAAACTTGGCAAACCTTGACGCTTGACGGGCGTATATATGGTCTTCGGCTATTTTTATTTCTTCATCAAAACCGCCAACTTTTTGATGGATTTCCCTTTTTACTATGGCAGAATTGGTAGCGTGAGGCAGAAACTTTTGGCTTAATTGTGCCCATAAATTATAAAGGCCGTAAGCAAATTTATCAAATAAATTGCCGTTTGGATAGATAGGAAAAGTGGCTACTCCCAGATTCCTTTTTTTAAACTCGGCGGTCAATTGTTCGAGAAAATTTTCGGGCAAATAGATATTATCGGCATCCATAAATAAAAAAGTGTCGCCTTGAGCTATTTTTGTTCCTTCATTTCTTCCTTTGGCCGGAAGGCCTCCTGAGGTAACTTTACAACCGAAACTCTTGGCAACCTCTAACGTCTTATCTTTTGAGCCAGCATCAGCGATGATAACTTCGTAATCTTTAAACGTTTGTTTTTTTATTGCCCCTAACAAAAACGGAAGGCATTTTTCTTCATTTAAAGTTGGAATAATAATAGATAGCATATTAGAATAGTTTTTTTGCCTCTTCCCAAATTTCGGGAAGGCCTTGTTTTTCTTTGATCAAATACATCCACTCAGCGCCCCATAAATAGAATGTATCAAAACCGGTTTCTTTGGCAAATTTTACATTATCTTTAAATTTTTCTAAATTCATCGTCTTTTGCTGTTCTTCCATCGAACAGTCGTAAAGAGATTTCGGGCACCAGGGCTCTAGTTGGAGTTCAACACATATCACCTCTTTGGCAAATAATTTTTTTATTATTTGAGCTCTTCGCCAATAATAGACCGAGGGGAAGGGATAGTCAACATATTTTTTAAATTCCTTAAACCAGACTTTTCGATGCATGGTTGTTCCTACCAAATCGCCGAATTTGGCTGCCTCAAACCATAAAGATAATTCTCCACTGTCAGAAATTACGACCAGTCGCTTTTTATAATCCAGTGATTTTACCAAATCTATTTCTTTTTTTAAAAATTCTTTATCCATCCAAGGACATTCCCCAAAAGGAAAAAACGGTTCATTTTCAACCTGCCAATATTTAATTGTGTCCGAATCCCTATATCTTAAAACGGTTTTTTCTACGACTTCCAAAATCTCTTTCTGCTGCTCATCTTTTTTCAAATTTTTTGCCCAGTCAGGAATATGGCATTCCGGCCAGCGACCGGTTTTCATGCCAATTACCAAAATGATTTTCGCCCCTCTTTTTTCTGTCTCTTGTATCTGCCAATCTAAATCATCAAATACATATCCGTCTTTCGTTGGCTTAATCAAATCCCAATGGGTAATTAATTTTATATTTTTTACCTTTAAATCATCAAGTAAAGCTGAATACGTTTCTTTCCAATCTAAGCCAAGATTCGTTGTATGTTTTTGGGAAAAATTCACTCCCCAAGTAATTTCTTTTGCCTGGGGTGGTTTACCAACAAAAAAGAATCCCACAATAAGTAAAATTAATGCTGAAATTATCAAAAAAATCATTTTTAGTTTCATTTTATTTAAAAGTCAATAAAACTAACCCTCCTCCGATTATTAAAATAGCAATAATTTTCTGAAAAATAATTTTTCTTGAAATTTCTTCTTTTAAAAGTTGGGGATTCCAACGAGATAACAGAAAAACAAAAAATAATAAAAAAATATATCTTGTCCCCTCTAAAGCATTAATTAAAGGAACCTGACCTGGTTTTGCTAAAAAAACGGCGTAATATTGAGAAAATACTCCTAACCCTCCAAAAAGTTGTCCGAGAAGAAAAAATCCGGACAATTTCTGAGTAATTTCCTGGCTAAAAATTAACTTTCTATTTTGGGAAAAAATAAGAAAACTAATCGCACCCATACCTCCTCCCAGAAGAATTAAGAAAAATCCACTCAAAAAATTCGCTTTTAAAAAAAGAAGTTTTGTCAGAAAAAAAGTTAAAGCAAATAAAAAAGCTGCTATAATTGGATATTTAAAAGAAAAAGAATTAAATGATAATTTTTTCAGAGAAATTAAAACAGAGCCAGAGACAAAAAAGATAAAAGCTACAATTTGAAATAAATTCAAAGTTTCAGTTTTGGGAAGATAAAAAAAGAAAAGGAGAAAAGAGAAAATTGGTAATAATCCACCAATTGATGGTACTACGCGAGAAACTTCACTTTGAATTATACTCTTAGTTAAAAATAAAATTGCGAAAATTCTCACCAAACCAGCAATTATACCAAGAAAAATTATATTCGTCTCGGGAAAACTCACTCCAAAGGGAATTAAAAATAAACATAAAAAAGACCACAAAACTCCAACATAAAAAGTATAAATCCGATAATTAGGTATAGCTCCAACTAAAAAATAGCGGTCAAATAAAGAAACAATCGCAAGAAAAAAATAAGCTAAAATTGTAACTATTAACCAAGGCATTTTTCAACAATCTTTTGAATATTTAATGTTCCGAATTTTTCTCCTTCAATAAAGCCCTCCACTGCCCTTTCGGCCAAATATCCCTGTTCCAGCCAGTCAAAAAGCCATTGGTCTGTATTATTTGGATCGCCCTGTGACTCTCCGAAGCCGGATTTTAAAAGCCACCTTCTATTAAACTTTTCTTGGGAACCGACCGGCGGAGCAATAATTATTGGCAAACCCAAAGCAGAGTAAAAAGAGAGTTCTGATGGTTTTGTCCATAAAACATCTGTTTTTCTTAATTTTTGGTTAAACTCTTTGAAATAATCTTCTATTTTCTCTCGATATAAAATTTCAACATGATCTTTTAAATCAGCAAAAGGCAACTCTCTGCCGATTTCTTTTTCAAAATAATTTTTCACTTTTTCCCTTATTCCGGCAGATAAAATTAACTTTATTTTACCGTCTAAAATATTCTTCTTTAAACTTTTTAAAATTTTAATTCCAATTTCTTTTTGAGCCCCGGCTCCACCGACTGAAAACATTAATGTTAAGGGATGGTCTGATTTTTGAGGCAATTCGCCTAAAATGGTTTTAATCAAAGTTTTATATTTTTCAAAATATCTTTTTTTGGGGTCCAAGTTTAAAATTCGATGTCTTAAATCTTCTTTCAGGATTTCCATTCCGCCGGTTGGCGGATTACTACTGATATTCTCTAATGGCAGAGGGTAGCCGGTTAAAAAAATGTTTTCCTCCTTCACCCCATAAAGTTTTAGCCTCTCAATTACTCTTTCATTGGGCACAAAATATTTAATCCTGCTTAATTTTGGATTAAACGGAGCCCAACTCCGGGAAATATCAGCATCGCAAACAACGCAAAATATCTCGCCAGGATAACCAAAAAACTCAGCCATAAAGGCCGGCGGAAAAAAAGTGGCGACTAAAGACAACTGATCCTCCTTCAATTTCTCAATTAAATCCGCTCCCCAACCTCTCTTAAAAAGGGAATAAATTTGTTTTAAAGAAAAATTCGGTTCGGACAACTCTCTCTTTGGATAAAAACTCAAAATTCTTTGGAAAATATCGTAAATTGAAAAAATAAAATTACCGAGCAAAGGAATTCTTTCAAAATTAGAAATAAATTCGTAGAATTTACGGGTTGACCACCAAATATTTTTATCTCTTTCCGGAATCCCCTTGTAATCATTTGCATTGATGATTTTATTTTCAAAAGCCAAGTATTTTAAGGGATAAGCTGTCCTCTGGTGGCCGTAACCCATATTAACTGATACAACCCAAGCGTTTTTCATAATTATCTTATTATATCACTAATAATTTAAGAACTTTAATTTTTCCCTTTCCTGTAAGCGCCAAGTTAAAAATCCCAAAATTAAATAAAATATTATCAGCCAAATCCAATGAACATTGTCTAATTTCAAGGAAGCCCAGGAAATCTTTGAAAAAAAATCTATTATTTTCGTAATATAGGTCAGAAATAACCAAATTGGCCAGGATAAAATCAGCCCTAAACCCCAAAAAATCATTCCAACTAACCCAAAAATGAAAATTGAAACGGTAATTGTTGCCAGAAATGGAACAATCAAAATATTGGTGATTGGAGAAATCAGGGGAATGTAGCCAAAATTATAAACTAAAATTGGCAAGGTGAAAATTTGGGCAGCTATCGTTGTTGACAAAGTAATTCTCAGGGGAAAAATTTTGGGATTGGGAATTTTTTTAAACCAGTTATTAATAAATGGCTGAAGATAAATTATTCCCAGAATTGCCAAAAAAGAAAGCTGAAAGCCGACATCCAGTTGCAAAAGAAGAGGATTTAATGCCAACATCGCAGTTGCAGTAAAAATTACTGCCCGAGAAGCTATCGATAATCTTCCTAAATGTTGAGCTGTCAGTAAAAACCCGCCCATAATTCCAGCCCTCACCGCCGAAGCAGGAGCTCCGATCATTAAAATATAAAGTGAAAGTAAACAGATTGAAAAATAAAATGCCTGTTTTCTCCAGAAACCGAGACTTAAAGAAAAAGCTAAAAGCAAAGAAGCAATGATTGTAATATTCATTCCAGAAACGGCAGCAATATGACGGGTACCGGTAAAATTCAATTTAGCTTTCCATTCTTGCGAAATATTTCCTTCATCACCAAAAATTAATGCTTCTAAAATTCCGACTTCCGGCGGGGAAATAAAAGTTCTGGCAGTTTCTTTAAATTTATTTTTAAAAGATAAAAGAAATTTCATTACGGGATTCCCAAGTCCCTGACCCACGACTTCAATCTCCGGCCAACTCATTACGGATAAAATTCCATCTTTTTTAAGATAATCTTTGTAATTAAATTCCGGAGCGGTAGCAAAGGAGGAAGAAGAGGATTTATCCTCTTCGCCCCCTTCAAAAATCGGGGGAGTTTCTATTTTGCCAGTAATTTTTAATTTATCTCCGTATTGATATTCTGGATAGCGATTAGTAGTTACTAAAATTTTTCCTTCGATATTTTCTGGCTTGATTGTTAATTTTATGCTTTTTTCTCTAATATCCGGCTCGTCTGAAACTATTCCGATTAGTGTAATGGTTTGATTTATATCATTAAATTTTCTTAATTCATTATTTGTAATTCTTGATTCAACCACTTGATGACGCCAAACACCTGAAACTAAAAATAAAATACAAAAACCAATAACCACTAATTTTTTATACTGCCAGAAAACCGAAATTAAAATTAAACCTAAAATCAAGAACCCGAGCACAAAAATTTGTGCTCGGCCGAGCCCATAATTTATTATGGGCTCTGGTCCCAGTATCGAACTAAAAAAAATTCCGCCAATAAATGAGAGACAGAAATAAAGGAAAATTTTTGAAGGGGTCATTCCATTATCTCACCTGACAGACTTCGAAAAGTGGAGAGATTGCTTTTTGAATCTCTAAAAGAAACTCTAAAGGATAAGGTTTTATCTTTTCAAACTTCGGGTCAATGGTTTTTTCTGGCCGGAAATTTTGCAAATAATATTTTTTGGCGCCCCGAATCCACTTTGCCATTTCTATTACATCCTCTTTTTTATGCAAGGTGGGAACAATAGTGCTTCTAAACTCATAATCAACCTTTCCTTCTTTTAAAATATCTATGCTTTTTTGGATTTTTTTTATATCAATTTTTGTACCAGTAACTTTTTGATATTTTTCCTTCGGCGCCTTTAAGTCCATCGCAACGTAATCAATTAATTTTTCATCAATTAATTTTTTTAAGGTTTTAGGGTCGGCACCATTGGTATCTAATTTCACTAAAAATCCCATTTTTTTTATTTTTTTTATAAGAGACATTAATCCTTTAGATATTGTCGGCTCGCCGCCGCACAAAACTACGCCATCAATTAATTTTTTTCTTTCTTTCAGAAATTTAAAAAGTTCAGTTTGGGAAATCTTCGGTTGCTTTTTAATTTTTTCAGGCAAAACCAGTTCCGAGGCATAACAAAAAGGGCAACGAAAATTGCAACCAGTAAGAAAAATCGTGGCCGCCAAGCGGCCAGGAAAATCAATAAGAGTAAGCTTTTGAAGTCCGCCAATTTGCATTTAAGTTTTGGCTAGTTCAAGTTTTCTAATCTTAAATTCTTTTCGCTCCTTAAATTCTTGTTGTTTCCCGAAATTCCATTGCTTTACCGGCCTCAGATAACCAACAACCCTTGAATAAACTTCGCAGGGTTGTTTAATTGTACACTGAGGACATTCAAAATGCTCTCCAGCTAAATAACCATGAACTGGACAAATTGAAAAAGTGGGAGTCAAAGTGATGTATGGTAAATGAAAATTTTCAAAGATTTTTTTAACTAAATTTTTCACCGTCTGAATGTCGGAAATTCGTTCGCCTAAAAAGGTATGTAAAACTATGCCCCCGGTATACTTGCACTGAATTTCATCCTGAAGTTTTAAAGCCTCAAAAACATCATCGGTATAATTTACGGGCAACATTGTGGAATTAGTATAATACGGTATTTCCTTTTTTCCGGCAGTTATAATGTCGGGATATTTCTCTTTATCGGCCTTGGCCTGGCGATAACTTGTTCCTTCGCCAGGGGTAGCCTCAAGGTTATACAAATTTCCAGTATTTTCTTGGTATTTAACCAATCTCTCTCTCATGAAATCTAAAACTTCAATGGCAAACCTTCTCCCTCTTTTTGAGGCAATATTTTCTCCAATGAAATTTAAAAGAGCTTCATTCATCCCCATCAAACCAATGGTCGCAAAATGGTTCCCGAAATAGGCATTCCTTATTTTTTTAACCGAGGCTAAATAATGTTTTGAGTAGGGATAGAGCCCTTTTTCCATAAAGTTTTCCAGGGCCTTTCTTTTGATTTCCAGACTTTCCTTGGCTAAATCCATTAAATGCCCCAGTCTTTCAAAAAAATCCTTTTTAGTTTTTGAAAGATAACCAATCCGGGGCATGTTTATAGTTACCACGCCGATTGAGCCGGTTAAGGGCGCCGAACCGAAAAGTCCTCCGCCTCCCCTTTTGTAAAGCTCTTTGTTTGATAATCTGAGCCGGCAACACATCGAGCGAAAATCCTCGGGCTTCAAGTCGCCGTGAATAAAGTTGGAAAAATAATTTACTCCGTATTTGGCTGTTGCCTCCCACATTGGGTCTAAGTTTGGATTATCCCAATCAAAATCTTTACCGATTGAAACGGTCGGAATAGGAAAGGTAAAGGGCCGGTTTTTGGCATCACCTTCCATCAAAACTTCGTAAAAAGCCCTATTAAATACATTAATTTCTTCCTGAAAGTCGCCGTAAATTTCCTTTTGCGGTTTTCCTCCAATAATTACCGGCTGACTTTTATAAAATTCTGGAACCTTGATGTCCAATGAAACATTTATAAATGGAGTCTGAAACCCAACCCTCGTAGGCACCATGCAATTATAAAGAAACTCTTGAATCGCCTGTTTCACCTGAAGATAATTTAAATTGTCGCATCTGATGAAGGGAGCCAAAAGGGTATCAAAATCTGAAATGGCATTGGCCCCGGCTGATTCACCCTGAACGGTAAAAAGGAAATTCACTATTTGGCCCAAAGCAGTTCTGAAATGTTTAGCTGGCCTAGACTCTATTTTTGAAGGAACTCCACCAAAACCTCGCAATAATAAATCGTAAAGGTCCCATCCCATACAGTAACAAGCAAGCGTATCTAAATTGTGAATGTGAAAATCTTCGTTAAAAGCGGCTTCTCTAATTTCTTTTGGATAAATTTTGTTTAACCAATATTTTTTAGCTATAGTCGAAGTTACATATTGATTCAATCCTTGAAGAGAATAGGTCATATTGGCATTCTCTTTCACTTGCCAATCTAATTCCTGAATATACTTGTCAACCGTCTCTGTTGATTCGTCAATAATACCAGTGGTTTCTCTGATTATTCTTCTTTGTTCTCGGTATAAAATATAGGCTTTGGCAGTTTCAACTAAACCTTCTAAAATTAAAACCTCCTCAACTAGGTCTTGAATTTGTTCAACGTTTGAAATTTCATCTTTTTTAAACCTTCGGTTGAGAATTTTCACCACTCTATCGGAAAGATGCTTTGATCTCTTTCCATCACCCTGAACAGTGGCGGTAAGAGCTTTAAAAATGGCATCGGAAATTCTGGTTTGGTCGAAGTCAACAATACTTCCGTCTCTTTTTTGGACTTTGGTGATTTTATTTTGAAACATATCCCGTAGTAGAAATTCGACTAAAATTAATTTTAATAATGCTGCCCGGCAGCAGTCTAATTTTCACTACCGGGCATAGAAAGACAAAAATTTTAAAGATTACTTCATTTTAAAAAATTAAAAAGGGGCGGTCAAGCCCCCAAAATGCCAAATTTTGTGGAAAACTCAAAAATTTTTAAAATTTCTGCTGATTTTTAAAATCCGGTTGCAATTACCGTCACTTTTATCCCTCCCCCTGTCAGTTTTTCGTCCTGGACCGCTCCAAAAATCACTTTTGCCTCAGGAGAAACCTCTTGAGTGATGAATTTAGCCACTTCGTCAATCTCAGAAAGGCTAATATCCTTTCCTCCGCTAATATTAAACAAAATTCCCTTAGCTCCTTTGATAGACAAATCTAACAGAGGAGAGCCAATTGCGGCTTTGGCTGCCACTTCTGCCCTTTTTTCTCCTTCAGCCTTTCCAACTCCAAATAAAGCTGTTCCAGAGTCTTTCATGATTGCCCTTATATCAGCGAAATCAATATTGATTATTCCTGGCAGGACAATCAAGTCGGAAATTCCCTGGACAGCCTGTCTTAAAATATCATCGCAAATCCAAAAAGCATTGGAGATTGTAGTTTTAGGGTCTAAAATCTCCAATAATTTATCATTTTGAATAGTCAGTAAAGTGTCAACTCTTTCTTTAAGCCTTCTTATGCCAGCTTCGGCAACATTTTGCCGGAAAGCGCCTTCAAAAGAAAATGGTTTCGTTACTATGGCTACGGTAAGAGCGCCTGAATTCTTAGCAATTTCTGCAACAACCGGACCTGCTCCTGTTCCGGTTCCGCCGCCTGCGCCGTAAGTAACAAAAACCATATCCGAGCCTTTTAAAATTTCAGAAATTTCAGATCTCTGCTCTTCGGCTGCTTCTTTTCCTATTTCCGGATTCATTCCTGTTCCTAAACCCTGAGTAATTTTTTTTCCGATTCGGAGTTTCAAATGAGCTCGGGTTTTTTGAAGGTCTTGAGTATCGGTATTTAAAGCAACTAGTTCTACTCCTTTAATTTTACATTTCATCATCCTTGAGACAGCATTAGAGCCCGAACCTCCTACGCCAACGACTTTAATTTTAGTCATTTTTTTATATCTATTTATTAGTTATGGAATAAAGATTCTGAAAAATTTTTTAAATTTTCCGAAAATTCCCTCTCCTGGTGTTGAAAATTCAGCACCCTCTTCGATGTCGGCTCCTTTCAAAATTAATCCGCAAACGGTAGATAATGAAGGGTCGTCCTGAAGAGAAGAAAATCCCTGAGGTTTTCCTATCCGACAGGGTAATTTTAATTCTTTTTTACAAAAGTCTTTTATTTTCAGTATGTTAGACCCTCCTCCTGTTAAAACTATTCCAGCCGGTAGCAATTCTTTACGAGAAATTTTCTTTAATTCTTTATTAACCTCTTCAAAAATTTCAGAAACCCTGGCTGTAATAATTTCAACTAACGCCTTTCTGGAAAAAGTTAAGGGTTCCTCTCCTTCAATTTTAATATGTTTTTCGGCCGGCCGTTTTTTACCGGAAGAAGGAAGACAAGTGCCAAACTCCAATTTTATTTTTTCAGCTGTGTCAATGTCAGTTTTAAGACAAATGGCAATGTCATTGGTGATATTAGCCGAACCAATTGGAAAGGTTATAAGGTGAATTAAGTTTCCCTCTTCAAAAACGGCCATCCCGGTGGTCCCTGCTCCAATATCCAAAAGAACCACGCCCAATTCTTTTTCACGAGGGGTTAAAACAGCCCTCGCGCTGGCTATTGAAGCAAATGTTAAGTCATTAATTTGAAGTCCGGAGTTCAAAATAACCTGTGTTAAGTTTTTTAAATAAGGAGAAAAGGCACCCAAAGCTAAAGCATCAACTTCTAATCTTACTCCCTGTAATCCCAGGGGCTCCTTTACTCCTTTTTCTCCATCAATAATAAATTCTTTAGGAAAGACATCTAAAATTTCTTTATTAAGCGGCAAAGAAAAAGTTTGAGCAGCTTGAATTACTCTGGCTATGTCTTCTTCTGAGATTTTTTGGTCAGCCCTGGAAACAGAAACCGTACCATGGGAAGGAGCACAAAATATATGACTTCCTCCAACGCTGGCATAAACGCTATTTACTTTCCGGCCAATATCGTCCTGAACCCTTTTGATTAAAGAATTAATAATTCCTGCCACTCCGGCAACATCAATTACCACTCCCCTCCTGACCCCGGCAGAAATTTCTGTGTTTTGACTTAAAACTTCAAAATTTTCCCCTTTGGGTTTTTTAACGGCAGAAAGTATTTTTATATTTCCCGAACCAATATCTAAACCGGTAATGATATGACCCCTTGTCATTTTATTTAAAATTTAAATTAAAATAATAATTTTCTTTTCTCTCCATTTTTTTAGATTCTCGCTTTGTTTTCTCGTGGTCATATTCTAAAAGATGCAAGATTCCGTGAATTAAAATTCGGACTAATTCTTTTTTAAAAGAATAATCAAATCTCTTTGCGTTTTTCCTGACTTCTTGAGGACAAATGACTATTTCTCCCGAACTCTTATTGTATGTAAAGGAAAGCACATCTGTTATTTTGTTTTTTCCTCTATATTTTTTATTTAATTCTTTTATCCTTTTTGGCCCCACCAAGGCAATTGATAATTCTGTCTTATTTTTTTTCTCATTCGCCAATACCTTTTGAGCTATCTTCTTCAAAAAATCTTTGTTAACCCTAAAACCTGTTAAATTATTTACCTCTATCATCGAGTTTTAATGAAATTAAAGCGAAGATAAAGAAGAGATTTATCTCTTCGCTATTTAACAATCTTACCAAATCTATCGCCGAAAAACAAATGGCGCCCCGCTCGGCGGAGCGCCATCATTTCTGTATTAAATTTTATTCCAAAAACCGAAAAGTAGAAAAGATTTTTGAAGATATTTTTTATTCTTTAACTTTTTCTAACTCCCCTGTTTTTACATTATATTCGTACTTTGTTATTCTCTCTGGCTTACATACCAATTCTTCACCATAACTGCATTCTTTTGATAACGCCCTGAAAAACAATCTGTAATCGTCAATAAAACGGATGTCATAAATATTAGAGCCACTTATATGTTCTTCCCACGTGAAAGAGAAAACTTCATTCAATTTTTCTGGATTATCGTAATCGCTAACAAATAGACCATCTACTCCCTCTCCTCCAAAATCACTATGCTCGCTTTTAATCGCCAATACTTTATTATTTGACGACCAATAAACATCTCCATAGGGGCTGTAACGAATATTATTACAATCGGTTATGTTTAAACCACTATCAATATTTAACATCATGCAATCGTAACTCTCGTACATGAAAATACCAAAATAAACATATTTTCCATTTGGGGAAAAATTAATGTCTATGATACCCCCATACCATTCCACCCTATCGGGAGGCATAGTATAAATTATTTTGATTTCTTTGTCCGGATAGATAACTTTTAGTATATCTTGATAACCCTCACCGCCATATGCTAAAGCATATTTCTCACCTTTATCTATAAACGCTGTAATTCCGGATGGTTTATGGTAAATGATTGTAGTCCTTGTTTCATTTTGAGGACTAAAGGCGCAAACTCCATTATCTTTTTGAGATTTTAACGTTATAGCTCCCCAATTTTTGGGATATTCAAAATTCAATCCATAATCTGTATTCTTGTAGATATTCCAGTCGCCTGTTCCGTATTCAATTTTTTCTCTATTCGTAATAGTAAAAGTAACTTCATTACTTTTAATCCCCCAAGGGCTAACATAAATTTTGTAAACGCCGGGTGGCAAATAAAGAAAATCTGGACAATCCAAGCCAGAATAAGAAGTGTCAACCTGACAATAGGAAGACTGTAATGTAAACCTGATTAGATTGTCATTTGAACCTAGATCACCCGAGATGTAACCTTTTACGCCATCTATATCTTCAATCCAAGCAACCAAATCTCCCTCAAAACCAGAAAAGTTCTTACCGCGAATTTCAATTGCGGTCCCAATAGGCCCAGACTTAGGGGAAATTTTATCTATCACAGTGGTTTCCGATGTCGACGACGGGGTTTCAATAAATTTAAAAGTGGAAAGCATTAATTCCATAAATTCGCTTGGTTTTTTTCCAAATCTGGCAGCACATTCTTCATCAACAAGATTAGCGTCATTGGTACGAAAATCATATATTTGGCCTCCCCTTTTTAAAGAAATTGTAACTGGCAGATCAAAACCTGCTCCTATGAATTGATAAGAGAGTTTTACAGCTTTTTCTCCGGCTATAGAAATTTCCTCGCGGGATAATAATTTTGATCCGAATTCTTGCCAGTTCTCGTATCCGGCCTGTTTTAATGTTTCTTGCATCTCTTTTGTATCTTCTTCAGATTCGGATATTTTCCTATCTATCCATTCCTTAAGAGCTAAGCCTTGGGCATCAAAAAACATTAATGAAATAGGACCTATAAAAATCTTATCTTCAATCTCGCTAATCCTACATCCTAGTTCGCCAGCTTCTAAAAATGAGGGGTACTTTATCTCAAACCCATACCCTTTATTCCTATAAGTCTGCCAATTAGCGGTTTCGTCTTTAACGACGTTCTCTTGTTTTTTTGTCTCGGGTGATTGAGTAAGTGGAGCACGATGAAAATATTCAAAATAAACACAAATTCCTATAAAAATAAGAATAACAAAAGTAATTGCAATTAATGGATATTTTATTAATTTGGTTTTCCCTTCGGAAAGAAAAACGATGATAATCAGAAATGAACCGAAAAAAAACGAGATAAATCCTGGCACTATTTCTAAAATTCCGAGCGTACCCGCTTGTTTTATCCCATCAATTATCAACCATAAACCAAAACATCCAATAATTAATCCAATTATTTTAGCCGCCAAAAAACTAATTTTTGTTACTGTAATCATCATCTTATTTTATCAAAAAACCGCCTACTCTACGAGGCGGCGAGAAGAAGTAGCTGCTAAAATGGGTTATCAATTCCACCAGATATCCCCAACATTAACATAAAAAAGAATATTAAAAACTCGGGAAGAATGATAATTATTAAACCAATTATAGACAATATAAATCCCAATATGGCAGATTTTTTCTTTTCGGATTTCAAACCTTTTATTCCAAAAACTATCCCCATTATGGAAGAAATTAAAGATAGAGGCGCCGCTACTATAAATAATATAACAGCAATTAGACTTACTGCCCCTGGAAGTTTGAAAGATAAAGAAAATGTTGCTACGAAAGATAGAAAAAATATTACTACAGAAATTATACTGATAATTCCGCATATTAATGATATAGATGCTTTTCTTTGGGCATCAGGTTTGGTTTGTTGAGAATCTAAAATATTATTCATTATCTTTGAATTATTGTTTTTTTATGATAATAATTCTTTCACAACTTTTGAAACTAAACTCATATCAGCTTTCCCTTTGATTTGCGGCGTAATAATTCCCATCACCTTACCCATGTCTTTTATTTCTTTAGCTCCGACTTTTCTTATCGCCTCTTCGGCGATTTTTTTAATTTCTTCCTCCGACATTTGTTCTGGTAAATAAGATTGCAAAATTTCCACCTCTTTCTTTTCTTTTCCGGCAAGCTCCGGCCTATTCCCCTTTTCATACAAATCGATTGCTTCTTTTCTCTTTTTGATTTCTGAAGAAATTACCTCCAAGACTTCTTCATCAGTTAAGGCGCTTTCTTTTTCCAGTTCTTCCTGCTTTTCTTTGCTTAACCAGCCTAAGTCCCGCCTTGCGGGATTTTGGCGGGTTAATTTATACCTTTTTTCTTTTTCTTTATTAAAAATTGCGGCTTTTAACATCCGTAAAACCGAAACTTCTATTTCTCTTTTTTCCTTTAAAGCAACCTCTGAATCTTCTTGAATTTTAGGAGCCAATCTGCCGATAGGCAGATTGGAGGATGTGGTGGGTGGGTTGTAGTCTTTGAGAACCATGTTATTCTCTTTCTTTCCCTAATTTTTTTAACACCTCGTACTCCTTTTTCATTTTTATCCTTCTCAAGGCTGCCTTTTTTTGCATATCATCCGATTTTTTCCTTACCCTAAATCGAGTTTTTCTTGCTCGAACCAAAATTCCGCTTTGCTGAACGCTTTTAGTAAAGCGACGAACTAGATTTTGAGAAGTTTCCCTCTCTTTTTTTCTAATTTCTAACGTCATAGTGGTAATATTTTATGCCCAGGGTAGTTTTTTTCCTCCGATTAAATGTAAATGCAGGTGGTCAACGGTTTGACCGGCATCTTTCCCTACATTGAAAATTAACCTATAGCCGGTTTTATCAATGCCATATTTTCTGGCTAATTTCTGGGCAACTAAAAATAATTCGCCTATTAATTTTTGGTCTTTTATTCCCAAATGGTCAACGGATGGAATATGTGCTTTGGGAATAATTAAAAGATGAATGGGGGCTACGGGCTTAATATCGGTAAAAGCAGTAACTTTATCGTCTTCATAAATGATTCCTGCTGGTATTTTCTTATTTGCAATTTTACAAAAAAGACAATTTTTCATCTTTTAATACGCTTTTCCGTTTCCCTTACCGCCCTATCTAACTTAACTATCTCTTGACTCCTTGTAATCATGTCTCTAATAATAATTGTTCCCTCTAAGGCCTCTTTTTGGCCTAAAATTAAGACATATTTTACTCCGATTCTGTTGGCCTTACTTAACTGAGTTTTTAATGAATCTCTACCGAGAGATTCGGCAACCTGGATTTTTTCCTTTCTAAAATCTTCCATTAATTTCAAGGATTGTCTTTTAGCCAAGTCTCCAAGCTGGGCTAAAAAAATTTGCGGCGTCTCGACTGAGCCGGTTTTTGGAGGATTTGTTATTTTTTGTTCCAACATCTCTACGATTCTCTCCAGGCCCGCTGCCCCACCTGTTGCCGGAGTATCCCTTCCTCCTAAAATTTTAACTAAAGAGTCGTACCTCCCTCCGCCAACCAAAGCTCCCTTGGATCTGCCCTCTTCAGAGTCCTCAAAAATCTCAAAAACAGTTTTAGCATAATAGTCTAATCCTCGAACCAAATAAGGATTTAAACGATATGGCAATTCCAACTCATCTAAAAATTCTAAAACTTCTTTAAAATGGGTGTGACAAGTCTCACAAAGATGGTCTATCATTTGAGGTGCCTGAGCTTTTATTGGCTGACATTTCTCTTCTTTACAGTCTAAAATTCTTAAGGGATTTTCTCTTAGTCTTCTCCTGCAGTCGGCGCATAAAGAAACCTCTCTCGACTTAAAATAACTTATCAAAAGCTTTTTATAGTAGGGTCGGCATTGGCTATCCCCAATACTATTCACTTCGATAATTAATTTTTTTAATTTAAGTTCCTTTAATATATTATAAAAGATTTGGACAATCTGAGCATCGATTACCGGACTTTCTTCTCCTAAAACTTCAAATCCAAATTGCCAGAACTGGCGATAACGGCCGGCCTGAGGTCTTTCATATCGAAAGAATGGACCAAAATACCAAAGTTTTATCGGTTGGGGAAGATTATACATTCCGTGTTCGATAAAAGCCCTGACTACCGGAGCTGTCCCCTCTGGCCTCAAAGTTAAATAATCTCCTCCTCTTGTTCTAAAATTATACATTTGTTTCCCGACAATATCAGTCGCCAAACCTATGCCTTTTAGAAAAAGCTCGGTCTCCTCGGCTACTGGAGTATCAATTTTTTCGAAACCGTAAAAATTAGCAGTTTTTAAAAGTACATCATATATTTTTTGGAAATATTTCTGCTCTTCTGGTAAGACATCGTGCATCCCTGTGGGGCTTTGGAATTTTGGTTTTTTAGACATAATTTAGTAGGCGGGTGCTTCAAATTTTGCTAAAGCAGCAACTGGCCAAGCCCTTATAAATACTCGACCAATAATATTTTCTCTGGGCAGGGATCCCCAATATCTGGAATCAGAAGAAGAAGGTCTATTGTCTCCTAAAACAAAATATTTGTTATCTCCTAATCTAACCTGAACGTCTCCTGAAGTTTGGAGACTTGAAGAGAGATAATCCGATTCGTTTAAAACTTGTTCTCCTTTTTCATTAAAAACCATCACCTTGCCGTCTTTAATTTCTAATAATTCTCCCGGAAGACCAATAATTCTTTTAATATATCTTTGGGAAGGATTCTGAGGATATTTAAATACCACTACTTCCCCTCTCTGAGGATTTCTAAACCGATATGAAATTTCATCAACAATTAAATAATCACCATCTTCAAAATTCGGCTCCATTGATTGACCCCTAACAAAAAATGGCTGAAACAAAAAATAGCGAATAGGAACAACTATCACCAGAGCAAGAATGACGATTTTAGTAATTTCCCAAATGATGGCAAAAAAGTTTCGCATTTTTTTATACACCAAGCCTCGCACGGAGAAACGAAGGCAAAGAAGAGGACGAAGCCCTCTTCGCTTTTAATAATTATACTATTTTTTATTTGAAAATCAAGTTATACTGAATTAATGTTGCTAATTGTTGGTCTCGGTAACCCCGGGAAAAAATATGAAAACACTCGCCATAATATCGGTTCCAGAGTAGTCACTGAGCTAAAAGTTTTAAATTTGAAAAATGTTATTTCGGCCAAACCCAGCACTTTTATGAATGAATCCGGTATGGCGGTTAAAAATTTACTAAGAACCCATCACTTAAAACCTAATAACTTAATCGTTGTTCACGATGATATCGATTTGCCGATAG
>CAYHBF010000001.1:0-1517 GCA_964354835.1 uncultured Candidatus Saccharibacteria bacterium | reverse complement strand
CCATTAATATAAACGTACGTTTATATTAATGGAGAAAGATTAATTGAAAGTTATCTTGATGAAAATCTTAAAACTTCGCCGGGAAGCCTTTTCCAAGGAGGAAAAGAAGTCACTGTCCCAGCGGAAACCTACTTAGCACTTGGCGACAACCGACCTTATTCCCGAGATGGTCGTGAATTTGGTTTCATTAAAAGAGAAGTGATTTTGGGAAAAGCTTGGCTTAGATACTGGCCTCCGAACGAAATTGGTCTTATTCCTGTAGCCAAATATTAAGAGCCGCAGATGCCTTTAGAGATTTTTTGCAGTCTGTCTTCGGTTGCTTCCAAGCTGCCTTTGAGGATAATCATTAATCTGGTTTGTTTTAGGGAGCGAGAAAGTTTAACCGAGTTTTTTTCTACTCCACCCAAAGAGGCCTCAATTTTATCTCTGATTTCATCCATCTCTTGGCTGACAATTTTGATTTTCGGTTTATCAGCTTTTGGTCTAGGCGGTTGCCCGGCTTCATGCTTCATTCTCCTGGCTAAATCTTCGGCGCGACGGACTGAAGCCGATTCTCTTAAAATAATCTTGTAAGCTTCAACCATAATCTTCGCATCATCAATCGCGGCTAAAGCCCGGGCATGACCTTCAGTAATTAAACCGGAAAGCAAGCCATCTTTAAGGGCGTCAGGGAGGGTCAAAAGCCGAAGAGAATTGGAAACGTAGGCTTGACTTTTACCAATTCTTTTGGCGATTTCCGAAGTGGCCAAATCAAATTCGTCGTTTAAGCGCTGAAAAGCTCTTGCTCTCTCGACCGGATTTAAATCCGTCCTTTGCACATTCTCGACAATGGCCATTTCCAGCATTCCCTGGGGGGTCGTTTCCTTGACAATGACCGGTACCGTTTTTAAGCCCACAATTTTGGCGGCCCGCCAGCGTCTTTCCCCAGCAATAATCAAATATCCGGCTGGTGTTTTTGCCACCACTAAAGGTTCAAGAATGCCGTGTTCTCTAATCGAATCCACTAAATCAACCAGGCTTTCGGGCATAATTAAGCCTCTGGGCTGAAGGGGATTTTGCTGGAGCTCTTCAACGTTAATCTGAACCACTCTTTGATCTTCCATCTTATTCTACGGAAATAAATTGTCGACCGTGTTTAATTTTAAAAAGAATCTTGCCTTCTTTAAGAGCAAAAAGAGTAAAATCTCTACCTAAACCAACGCCCTCTCCGGGATGAAATTCCGTCCCCCGCTGACGGACGATAATTTGTCCTGGCTTGACTGACTGACCCCCAAATAGTTTTACGCCCAGTCTTTTTCCTGGTCGTCTAGGCTTTTGTTTTGTTTTTCCACCGGCTTTAGTATGAGCCATTTCAATAAATTTACTTCATTTTTTCACGAATGTCAAGGGGTTATTTTTTCACTGAAGTAAAGGCACCGATTTTAATTTTTGTTAATAAAGCTCGAAAACCTCGAGCTTTTCGATACCTTGATTTCGCCCGAAAGTGAACTATTCTTATTTTCTCTCCTTTTAAATTT